>CALWSX010000023.1 GCA_944384285.1 uncultured Lachnospiraceae bacterium | reverse complement strand
ACAATCAGCTTTATCAGGCATACTTTTCGCGAAATCGTAATGGGATGAGTGATCAAAATAGATGACATAGCCGCAAAGCTAGTAAAATCAAGGCTTTCAGCGGTTTTTTAAAGGATTTTTAGGCTTAAAAATCCAATTTTATAGATGACATAGCAAAAATTAGGCAAAAATTCAATTTCAAGCGATGTGATTTTAAATTCACATCGCTTTTTTGTATCTTCAAATATATGTAAATATTTAACAAATTTATTTTATGCATGTTTTTCAAAAAATATTTCGCAAATTATGACAAAAAATAAAAATCATTATTATAATAAGTGATTATATTGTGTTTTATAAAATAAAAACTTAATATAAGTGATTTTTATATACTTGTATTATATGATGGGATAAGTATCTAAAATTTATTTTATGGTAGCGCAAATATGTGTATCTACAATTTTTGTTTTTGTATAAAGCGTATAAGATTTAATGTAATATATTTAGTTTAAGTAATTTAAATATAATATAAATTTTTATATTGTATTTAAATTAAGTTTGAATTAATATATAAAACACATTATTTATGTTTATTATTATAAAGTTTAGTTTGTATATTTTCTATTTATTAATATAACCTTAATACAGTTTATGTTTTTTTAATTTCATATAAATATAATAAAATATACTATTATAATATATTTTATATTTAAGGAGGTTAATTTAGTGAAAGATTTTATACCTTCCCCGGAATTATTTATTAGAGAAATTAATATGCAAAATAAGAAAAATAGTACAGAGGGAAATTTAAAAATATTTTTCGGATATGCAGCTGGTGTAGGTAAAACTTATTCTATGCTTAAAGCTGCTCATCAAGCCCAAAAAGAAGGGATTGATGTTGTTGTGGGTTATGTTGAAAAACATCAGCGTCCGGAAACTCTTGCTCTTTTAAAAGGTATTGAGATTATTCCTGAAAAAGAATATGAATATAAAGGAATTACTCTTAAGGAGTTTGATATTGATAAGGCATTAGAAAGAAACCCTCAACTTATACTTGTTGATGAACTTGCACATACAAATGTAAAAGGTAGTCGACATAAAAAAAGATATCAAGATATTAAAGAGCTTCTTAGAGCAGGAATAGATGTTTACACGACTGTTAATGTTCAACATATTGAGTCTTTAAATGATCTTGTTGAGTCAATTACAGGTATTGCAGTAAATGAAAGAATACCGGATTATGTTTTTGATTCTGCTGATAAAGTTGTTGTTGTGGATATTGAGCCTGAAGAGCTTATAGAGAGATTTAAGGAGGGCAAAGTATACAAAGAAACACAGGCACAAAGAGCTTTGGAAAATTTTTTTACAAAAGAAAATCTTGCTGCTTTGAGAGAAATTGCATTAAGACGAACAGCTGACCGTCTTAATCGTACTGCTGTTAATGAAGGTCATGAAAATGCTGTAAAAGCAAAAGAGCATATTTTGATTTGTATTTCAAGTTCAACATCAAATGAAAGAGTTATAAGAACAGCTGCTCGTATGGCAGAGGCTTTTCATAGTAAATTTACAGCTCTTTTTGTAGAAACTGCAGAGTCAAAAGAATTACGAGGAGATGATTTAAAAAGATTAAGAAAAAATTTACATCTTGCAGAGCAGCTTGGAGCTGAAATAACAACTGTTTACGGTGATGATATGGCTTTACAAATTGCGGAATATGCAAAGATAAGTGGTGTTACAAAAATAGTAATGGGACGTACAAATCATAAAACCGGTGTTGTATTTCATAAAAAAACTCTTGCAGACAAACTTATTGAATGTATAGGAAATATTGATATTTATATAATACCTGATAATCAGCCTCTGTATAAACCCAAAAAAATAAGTTTTAAAAAGGAAACTTTTTTATTCAGTTGGATTGATATAGGTAAGATGATTATTGTTTTAGTTATTACTACATTAGTATGTCTTATTTTTGCAAAATATAACGTAAGTGAGGCTAATATTATAACTGTTTATATACTTGGGGTTCTTATAACTTCTGTATGGACAAATGGTCAGATATACGGTGCAATAAGCTCACTTTTAGGTGTTCTTACATTTAATTTTTTCTTTACAGAACCTAAATTTACATTTAATGCGATAGACCCTTCATATCCTATAACATTTTTTATAATGCTTATGTCAAGTATTATATCAAGCTCACTTGCAATAAAGGTAAAAAAACAGGCTAAACGTTCAGCTAAGAAAGCATATTATACAGAAATATTACTTGGCACAAATAAAAAATTGCAAAAAGGTAGAACTGATGAAGAAATACTTAATATTACAGCAGGTCAAGTAAGTCTTTTATTAAACAGACCTGTTTTGTACTGTCTTTCTCCTAAATCTAATAAAATAAAGTTTAATATTTTTGATAACAGCGATAAAGATGTTATTAACGATTATACAACATTAGAGGAATACGGTGTTGCAGAATGGGTTTTTAGAAATAATGAGCACGCAGGAGCCTCAACAAACACATTGCCTAATGCAAAATGTCTATATCTTGCAGTAAGAGGTGCAAGTGGTGTTTTAGGTATAATAGGAATACCTTGTGATAAGTATCCATTACTTGATAGTTTTGAAAAAAATCTTACTATTGCAATAATAAATGAATGTGGTATAGTTCTTGAAAAGAAACATATAAGCGATGAAAAATACGCTATGGAAACGGAGGCAAAACAAGAAAAATTACGTGCTAATCTTTTAAGAGCAATTTCTCACGATTTAAGAACACCTCTTACAAGTATAAGTGGGAATGCTCTTATGCTTATGGAAAATAATAAATATTTTGATGACAATAAAAAGAATGAAATTTATACAGGAATATATGATGACGCAATGTGGCTAATAAATTTAACAGAAAATTTGCTTTCCATTACTCGTATTGAAAATGGTACTATGAATATTAATTTACAGCCAGAACTTATTGAAGAAGTATTCCAAGAAGCACTTAGACATATAGATAGGAATAAAGTAAATCATATCATAAAAGTAGATATTGATGATGAATTTATTATGGCATATATGGACGCAAGGCTTATAATACAAGTTATTATAAATATTGTAAACAATGCTATAAAATATACATTTGATGGTTCAGTAATAATTTTAAGTGCAAAACGTACTGGGGATACAGTATCTATTAAAATAAGTGATAATGGTAATGGTATAAGTGACCAATCAAAAGAACATCTTTTTGATATGTTCTATACAGCGTCACAAGGAAAAGCTGATAGTAGGAGAGGGCTTGGGCTTGGACTTGCACTTTGTCGTTCAATAATTCTTGCACATAAAGGTAAGATTGATGTGTATGATAATATTCCTAATGGTACAGTATTTGAATTTACATTAAAATTAGCGGAGGTAAATACAGATGTATAAACCAAAAATACTTATTATAGAAGATGACCCTGCAATAAGCAATTTAATAAAAACGACTCTCGAAACCCAAAATTATCAATATCATACAGCAAAAACAGGTTCGGAAGCTATTATTGATGCTGTTTCTTATAATCCAGATGCAATAATTTTAGACCTTGGACTTCCAGATATGGACGGAGTAACGATTATTAATAAGGTTAGAAGTTGGACAAATACACCTATAATTGTTGTAAGTGCAAGAACTGAGGACCAAGATAAGGTAGATGCTCTTGATGCTGGAGCAGATGATTATATTACAAAGCCTTTCAGTATTGATGAATTTCTTGCAAGGCTTAGAGTTGCTTTAAGAAGAAAAAATAGCGAAGGGGAAAAAAGTGATATAAATAATGGTATATATGTAAATGGAGGTCTTAAAATCGATTATGCTTCAGGATGTGTATATGTTGATGGAAATGAAGTACACCTTACACCGATTGAATATAAACTTATTTGTCTTCTTGCTAAAAATACAGGTAAGGTTCTTACACATAATTACATACTCAAAGAGGTTTGGGGAAGTGTTATTGCAGCTGATACACCATCTTTAAGGGTGTTTATGGCAACATTAAGAAAGAAAATAGAAAAAGACCCTTCCAATCCACAATATATACAAACTCATATTAGTGTTGGATATCGTATGTTAAAGGTTTGATTTTTCTAAAACAGGCTACAAATTTATTTTTGTATTCTGTTTTTTTGTATTAAAAAATATTTATACTATTTTAACATGATATTAAAAACGTTAACAGCACTTTCATAATATATATGCTATATTTACCATACAAAATAAAGAAAAGGAGTAGATATTATATATGGCTGATTTAATAATGATTTTAATATTATTGGTTTCTTTTGTATCCATAAGGTTTTTAATAAATTGGTGTCAGAAGCAAATTAATTCTTTTGATTAATAGTAGGAGGCAATTATTATGATAGCACTTGGATTAATAGGATTGGTATTAATAATTTATCTTATATATGCACTAATAAATCCCGAGAAGTTTTAAGAAAAAATTAGGAGGAGTAAATTATGATACAGATTATAGTGACATTAATACTTTTTCTTATTATTGCTATACCTGTTGGAAATTATATGTATAAAATAGCTTCTGGCAAGAAAACAAAAGGAGATTTTATTTTTGATAAGGTAGATGAAGCTATATACAAAGTATGTGGTGTCAATAAAGAAAAAGAAATGAATTGGAAAGAGTATGCAATAGCTCTTTTTATGACAAATATGGTTATGATACTTATAGGATATTTGATACTTCGTATTCAAAGTCTTCCTATATTTAATCCAAATGGCATAGAGAATATGGAATCTTCTCTTGCTTTTAATACAATCATAAGTTTTATGACAAATACAAATCTTCAACATTATTCTGGTGAAACAGGTTTATCATATTTTTCACAGATGATAGTAATTACCTTTATGATGTTTGTTTCAGCTGGTAGTGGTTATGCTGCTTGTGTTGGGTTAATAAGAGGTCTAGCTGGAAAAACAAAAGAAAATATGGGTAACTTTTATTGTGACCTTGTAAGAATTATAACAAGAATTTTAATACCTTTTTCAATTATCGGTGGACTTTTACTTGTTTGGCAGGGAGTACCACAAAATCTTTTAGAAAATATTGAAGTAAAAACCCTTGAAGGTACATATCAGACAATAGCAACAGGCCCAGTTGCCTCTTTGGAAATAATCAAGCATCTTGGTACAAATGGCGGAGGGTTCTTTGGTGCAAATTCATCAACACCTATGGAAAACCCTACAATACTTTCAAATCTTATAGAACTTTATTCTATGATGATTTTACCAGCAGCTTGTGTTATTACATTTGGTAAAATGGTATCTGATACAAGAAAAAATAAAGTTAAAGATAATATAAAAGAAAAATTATTTGGACGTGAAGGATTTACAATATTTGTTGCAATGAGTATACTTTTTGTTTTTGGTATTGCTCTTTGTTATTGGGCAGAAAGTCAGGGAAATCCAATACTTTCACAGTTAGGTTTTAATCAAGAAATGGGAAGTATGGAAGGTAAAGAAATGAGATTTGGTATTGCACAATCTGCCCTATTTACAACAACAACAACTTCATTCACAACAGGTACAGTTAATAATATGCATGATACACTTACACCTCTAGGTGGACTCGTTCCTCTTCTTCATATGATGCTTAATGTGGTATTTGGAGGAAAAGGTGTAGGTCTTATGAATATGATTATGTATGTAATACTTGCAGTGTTCATTTGTGGTCTTATGATTGGTCGTACACCTGAATATCTCAGCAAAAAAATCGAAGGTAAAGAAATGAAACTTGTGGCTTTAAGTATTATTATACACCCATTACTTATTCTTGGATTTTCTGCCCTTGCTGTAAGTACAGAATCTGGTCTTGCTGGTGTCACAAACCCAGGATATCATGGACTTTCACAGATACTTTATGAATTTGCTTCATCAGCAGCAAATAATGG
>CALWSX010000022.1 GCA_944384285.1 uncultured Lachnospiraceae bacterium | reverse complement strand
ACTATTCCATTTTCCTTTTACATTCTTTTAATCACGAAGTTGAAAGAGGAATAGAAAAAGAGCAGGCAATGAAAAATGCTTTGAAACTTTCCTATGCATCTATACTTTCAAGTGGTGCTACAACAATAGTGGGATTTATAGTGCTTGCGCTTATGCAGTTCACCATAGGTCGAGATATAGGTTTTGTACTTGCAAAAGGTATAGTAATCAGCCTTTTGGTTGTACTTTGTTTAATGCCTTCTCTCATACTTAAATTTTCAGAAAAAATTGAAGAAAAAGAACATCGTTCTTATATGCCGTCTTTTGAACCTTTGGCAAAAATTATTTATAATAGACGAAAAAGAATTCTTTTGTTTGTATGCATAATTGCTCTTCCAGCTTTTACAGCTCAAACAATGAACAGTTTTGAATATGGAAATGGTTCTTTGGGTTCAAGTGAAGGTACAAAAGTTTATGATGATGAAAAGCTTATGAACGGGATATTTGGACGAAGCAATTTAATGATAGCTCTTGTTCCAAACACATCTATAGTCTCTGAAAAGAGATTAAGTGAAGAGTTAGAGGACCTTTATTATACAAAAAGTGTAACATCTTTGGCAAATACTTTGCCTGAGGGAATTCCAGAAACTATTTTACCTAAAAGTGTAAGTTCGAACCTTCATACAGATGATTACGCAAGGATTTTGATAACAACAAAAACTGATGATGAAAGTGAACTTGCTTTTTCAAGTTTAGAAGAAATTGAGTCCATAGTAAAAAAATATTATCCTGAAGATTCGTATCTTGTAGGCGCTACACCTTCAACTGTGGATATCATGAATACTATAAATCATGACTATAACATAGTAAATATTCTTTCTATAATTGGTGTTGCTCTTGTAATTTATTTTACATATAAATCTCTTATTATTCCTTTGGTAGTTGTTATACCTATTGAAATAGCTATATTTATGAATATGGCTTTACCTTACTTATACGGTACTACAATGATATTTATGGGATATATAGTAGTAAGTTGTATACAGCTTGGAGCAACTATAGATTATTCAATCCTTTTAACAGGAAATTATTTAAAAGCAAGAGGAGAAAAAAATTTGGAAAGATCAGATGCAGCTATTAATGCAGTTTCTGTAAGCGCAGCTTCTATACTAACTTCCGGTATGATTTTGACTATGGCAGGATATGCAATATATTTTATTTCAAGTATAAAAGCTATAGGTGATATCGGACGTCTTGTAGGAAGAGGAGCTCTTTTCAGTATTTTCCTTGTAATTGGGCTTTTGCCTGTCCTTCTTGTAATATTTGATAAATATATATTAAATGAACAAAAAAGACATCAAATAAGAGCAGAAAAGATAAAAATAAAAAAAGAAAAATTAAAAGAAGAACACAAAGAAAAATTTCAAAAATTAAAAGAAGAACATAAAGATAAATTGGAAAAAATCACAGCAAAAAAAGATAAAACAAAAAGTTTTTTAAAACTTCCAAATAAAATTAAAAAAGAGGAAGAAAAAAATGAAGAAGGAGGAGACAATATATGAGCACAAAAAGAAAAATAGCAATAGCATTGTCTGCAATAATGATTTTTTCTGAGACATCACAAATTTTTGCAGGCCCTCCGACTGTAACAAGCGATGAATCAGTTTATATAAATCTTGACTATTATGGAAAACAGGAGAGTTTAAGCGTTGTAAAGGGTTGTATGCTAAATGGTAATACAGAAATAGTGGACTATGGTCAATATGAAAAAGTTACAAATATGACTGATTATACAGAGCCTGTACTTGATGAAGATAAAGTAACTTGGAAAGTTAGTGACCCTACAAAAAGGTTCTTTTTTGAGGCAGTTCCTAAAGAAGGTACAGTAATTCCGCCTTGGACTTTTGATATTTCTTATCGTTTAAACGGTGTGCCTATTGCAGCTGAAGAACTTGCAGGAAAAAGTGGACTTGTAAAGATTACAATAGAAGCTATTCCTAATGAAAATGCTCCGGAATATTTTAAAAATAATATGGTTTTACAAATAGCAACGGCTGTTGATATGGATAAAACAAACAGCCTTGAAGCAAAAGGGGCTCAAACTCAGACAGTAGGAACTTATAAAGGTATTGTCTTTATGGCTCTTCCGGGAGAACATGTTACTTTTGACATAGAAATAGGAACAGACAGTTTTGAAACACCCGGAATAACAATGATGATGATTCCTATTACTCTTCAGCAAATCGAAGATATAAAAGAATTAAAGGAAAACAAAGATAAGATTGAGGATTCTGTGGAAGCAGTAAATCAAAGCCTTGATGATATGATAAATGTGCTTCAAAATATGTCAAGTGGACTCGAAAATACAAAAAGCGGCTTATCTGATTATGATGAAGTAAGAAATAATATTAATACCCAAAAAGGCGAAATATATGATAATGCAGATAACGCCCTTGAGGCTTTAACTAACTTATCAAAAGGCATTGATAAAAGCTTTAAAGATGCAAAAACACAGCTTACAGATATTTCAAAATCACTTAAATCTATAAAAGAAGATATAGATGCTTTTCAAAAACTTGCAAAAGATATTCATGATAAGTCTGATGAAAGAAAAAAAATAATGGAAGACCTCCAAAGTTCACTTGATAAACTTTCAGAGGATTCTTTAAAACTCAGAGATACCATGACAGATGTAAATGATAAACTTTTCCAGCTTGAAACATCTGCTGAAGACTTAAGAGGAATTATATCTCTTACACAAACAATAAATGAACAGGTAGGTCAGGCGGTTGGAATACTTGCATCATCAAACCCTGATCTTGGTATGATAGTTCCTCAGTTAACAACTATAGCAAGTGAAACAAACAGTGCCTCAAGCGAAATTTATGATGTTATAAATGATTCCATAGAGCTTGGAAAACAAGCAAGAACAACAAATGATGTCATAAAAAGTGTGCTTAAAAATACTAGTATAATAACAGATTCTTTAAATAGTTTTATAGACCTTACAAACGAATATCTTGAACTTGTAGATGATGATTATGAAAATATAGACAACAGTTTGGGAGAACTTTCAAAAATAACAGATACTGCATCAGAATTGCTTATTACATTAAGTAATATTGCAGGTGAAACAGAAACTTCAATAGAAACTGTAACTGAGAATAGTAACAGCATTGAAGGTTTAGCAAATACAAATGTTACTTCCATAAATAATATTTCAAACTCTATTAACAAGCTTGTTGATTTTTTAAGTTCTTTGGAAAACTTATTAAAAACAAATGGAGATAAATTTAATTCAGGAACAGAAAAAACAATTCAAGGGCTTATAGATGTTATTAATAATAGCTTAGAAGGAATTACAAAAACTGAAAATTTAAGAAATGCAAAAGATGAAATAAAAGAAGCAGTTGATGAAGAACTTGATAGATTTGAAAAAGAAACAAATGTTTTAAATATGGATCCTGATGCTAATAGAATTTCTTTTACATCTGAAAAAAATCCGGAACCTGACAGTATACAAATTATTTTAAGAAGTGAAGAAATTTCTTTAGATGATCCTGATGAAGTTTTAGATTATGAAAAAGCTCCTGAAAATGTTGGATTTTTTAGAAGAGTTTTGAATGTTTTTAAAAAATTATTTGGCAAAATATTTGGTGTATAAAATATTTTAAAAGATGTTGAAAAAAATAATCTTGTGTGATACAATAGCTTTGTTTATTTTTGAAATATAAAAAAGCGTTGAAGAGGACAGTAGTCGGGCTGTAATTTTTCAGAGAGAGCGGTTATTTTGCTGTGAGACTGCTTACTTTACTTTCGATGAAAACTACCTCGGAGCGGTACTAATACTACACGTGTTGGCTACGTTACAGGCCTTTAATTAAGTGGTTTTTTAACAATTAGGGTGGAACCGCGGGATTAATCTCGTCCCTTTCTTTATTTATATTAGGTAAGGAAAGTGACGAGTTTTTTATTTTCCTGCCTGTTTCTAACTGATTTTTGAAAGGAGTAATAAAAATGATTAAAGTAACACTTAAAGACGGAGTTATAAAAGAATTTGAAAGTCCTGTATCCGTTTTAGATGCTGCTAAAAGCATAAGTGAAGGACTTGCAAGAAATGCGTGCTCAGCACATGTTGACGGAGAACTTAAAGACCTTCGTTATATTATTGATAAAGACTGTGAATTAAATATTTTAACATTTGATGATGAAGACGGTAAAAAAGCATTTCGTCATACAGCATCACATATTTTAGCTCAGGCTGTTAAAAGACTTTTTCCTGAAACTAAACTTGCTATTGGTCCATCAATTGCTGAAGGTTTTTACTATGATTTTGATAGAGAAACACCTTTTACAACAGAAGAACTTGAAGCTCTTGAAAAAGAAATGAAAAAAATTGTAAAAGAAAATCTTGCGATTGAAAAATTTGAACTTCCACGTGAAGAAGCTATAAAATTTATGGAAGAAAAAGGTGAACCTTACAAAGTTGAACTTATAAAAGACCTTCCAGAAGGAGAAACTATTTCTTTCTATTCACAGGGTGAATTTACAGACCTTTGTGCAGGACCTCACCTTATGAGCACAAAATATGTTAAAGCAATTAAACTTATGAGTGTTGCCGGAGCATATTGGAGAGGTTCAGAAAAGAATAAGATGCTTTCAAGAATTTATGGTACAGCTTATACAAAAGCAGCTGATCTTGAAGAATATCTTACAATGCTTGAAGAAGCTAAAAAACGTGACCATAGAAAATTAGGAAAAGAGCTTAAACTTTTTACAATCCTTGATGAAGCACCAGGATCACCATTCTTCCTTCCAAAAGGTATGATCCTTAAAAATGAACTTATTAACTATTGGAGAGAAATCCATAAAAAAGCAGGCTATGTTGAAATTTCAACACCTTTAATTATGAACAGAGAGCTTTGGGAACGTTCAGGCCACTGGTCACATTATAAAGAAAATATGTATACAACAGTAATTGATGATGTTGACTTTGCGGTAAAACCTATGAACTGCCCTGGTGGTATGCTTGTTTATCAGCAGGATCTTCACTCATACAGAGATCTTCCTTTAAGAGTAGGTGAACTTGGTCTTGTTCACAGACATGAAAAATCAGGTGCATTACATGGTCTTATGCGTGTAAGATGCTTTACACAGGACGATGCTCATATCTTTATGACAGAAGATCAGATTAAAGATGAAATTAAAGGTGTAGCAAAATTAATTGATGAAGTTTATAAACTCTTTGGATTTAAATACCATGTAGAATTATCTACACGTCCAGAAGACAGCATTGGTTCAGACGAAGCTTGGGAAATTGCTACAAACGGCCTTCAGGGTGCGCTTGATGAACTTGGATTAAATTATATTGTAAATGAAGGTGACGGTGCATTCTATGGCCCTAAAATTGACTTCCATCTTGAAGACTCTATCGGAAGAACATGGCAGTGTGGTACAATTCAGCTTGACATGAACCTTCCTGAAAGATTCCAGCTTGAATATACAGATAAAGATGGTACTAAGAAAAGACCGGTTATGATTCACAGAGTTGCTTTTGGTAGTATCGAAAGATTTATCGGTATCCTTATAGAGCATTTTGCAGGTCAGTTCCCAACATGGCTTTCACCTGTACAGGTTAAAGTTTTACCTATTTCTGAAAAATTTACTGATTACGCAAAAGAAGTAACAGAAAAATTAGAAAATGCAGGAATAAGAGTTGAAACAGACTACAGAGCAGAAAAAATTGGATATAAAATTAGAGAAGCAAGAAATGAAAGAGTACCTTACATTATTGTTGTAGGCGAAAAAGATGTAGAAGCTAACAAAGTTTCTCTCCGTTCAAGACAAAACGGTGAAGAAGGACAGAAAGATTTATCAGAAGTAATTGAAAGAATTACAGATGAAATTGTAAACAGAAAATAATATTAATTAAAACAGCTGAAAACTTTGTTTTCGGCTGTTTTTTAGTGGTTTAATCAAAGAAAAAGGTGATGATATTTTAATATCATCACCTTTTTATAGTTTAATAAAATAATATTATTTATCTCTTAA
>CALWSX010000021.1 GCA_944384285.1 uncultured Lachnospiraceae bacterium | reverse complement strand
ATTTACTTCAAGAAAGCCATCTAAAACATTAAGAACAGTTACTATAACTGAAGTCATAAGTGCTGTTGCAATTATGGATTTCATGCTGTTTCCAAGCCACACAATTATAATAGGAGCAAGAGCTGTTTTTGGAAGACTGTTTAAAACTACAAGATAAGGTTCCAAAACATCTGATACAAATTTATTCCACCATAGAAAAATTGCTACTAAAACTCCTATAACCGTACCTAAAAGGAAACCTGCGACAGTTTCAAAAATTGTAATTCCTATATGATTAAAAAATATACCATTTTCTATCATATCAATCATAGTATAAAACATTCTCTTTGGCTGACTGAATATAAAAGGATCTATTAATCCAGTTTCCGCAGCTACTTCCCATATTAAAAAAAACAAAACAAGAATTGATATTTGGATAAAAATAATCATTCTTTTTCTTATCTTAAGCCTTTTCATATATAAAAGTTGTTCTTTTGAAAACCCCTCAGACATGAATATCAAGCTCCTTCCATATTTCGTTGAAATAATCTTTAAATTTTGGCGATTGTCTTGCATCTGTAGCTGTTTCACCATTTGTTTCAAGATCTATGACATGTATTGATTTTACCTTTGCCGGTCTTTTTGAAAGGACAATAACTCTGTCCGATATTGACACAGCTTCAGAAATATCATGTGTTACAAGTATAGCTGTCTTTTTTTCCTTTTTTATGATATTTTTTATTTCATTTGAAATATAAAGCCTTGTTTGATAATCAAGTGCTGAAAAAGCTTCATCTAAAAGCAGAACTTCAGGTTTTGTTGCTAAAGTTCTTATAAGTGCAGCTCTTTGTCTCATTCCTCCTGAAAGTTCTGAAGGGTATTTGTTTTTGAAATCTATTAAACCATATTTTTCAAGCAATAAATTTGCATATTCTTTATTTTCTTTTGTAAGTTTATTTTGTATTTCAAGACCTAAATATATATTGTTTTCTATTGTACGCCATTCAAAAAGATAATCTTTTTGAAGCATATATCCAAGTATATTATTTGAGTTTATTTTAACTGTACCAGAAGATGGTTTTAAAAGCCCTGATATAACTGATAAAAGCGTTGATTTTCCACACCCACTTGGACCGACAACGCTTACAAACTCTCCCTCTTCAACAGAAAAAGATATATTCTCAAGTGCTTTTGTTTCCATTTCGGGACTATTGTAATTTACACTCACATTTTCAAGAACAACAATTGGCTCCATAAAAACCCCTCTAAATACAAGATTACTAAAATTATATTCATAAATACCAATATCTGTGAATAGATTAATTTTTATAAAAAAATTAAATACGATAAAAACTGCGGTTGTTAAATTTTTAATTATATTTCTCTAAAAATGCTTTAAACATAGAACAAATTTATTAATAACAGCATTTGTAACAATTATTTTTTGTTTTTTTTGTGCAAGTTATTATTTAACTTTTGGTTTAGTGAATTTTTTGCATACAAAATGACTTTTTGATAAAAATAATGTAGAATATTTGTTTTTGATATTGAAAATATTTTGTTAAAGCTTTATAATATTTTAAATATATTAATGCACGAAATTAAAAGAAAGGGAGATAAAAAATGGCGTATTATTACGAAGACGTATCACATACTTTTGGAGAATATCTTTTAGTTCCTGGTTATTCTTCCTCTGAATGTATTCCTACAAACGTTAGTCTTAAAACACCTATTGTTAAATTTAAAAAAGGTGAAGAACCTGCTTTAACTGCAAATATACCTCTTGTTTCAGCAATTATGCAGTCTGTTTCTGATGATAAAATGGCTGTTGCATTAGCTAAAGAAGGTGGTATTTCTTTCATTTATGGTTCACAGACAATCGAAGATGAAGCCGCAATGGTCGCAAGAGTAAAATCTTATAAAGCCGGATTCGTAAAAAGCGACTCAAATATTAGACCTGATCAAACTTTAGCTGATATTTTAAAATTAAAAGAAAAATATGGCCATTCTACTGTAGCTGTTACTGATACAGGTGACGCTGATGGAAAACTTTTAGGTATTGTTTCAAGCCGTGACTACAGAGTTAGCCGTATGGATCCTTCAACTAAAGTTGAAACATTTATGACTCCTTTTGAAAAATTAGTTTGGGCTTCAGACAAAATTACATTAAAAGAAGCTAACAATATAATTTGGGACAATAAATTAAATTCACTTCCACTTATAGATGAAAATCAGAGACTTAAATACTTTGTTTTCAGAAAAGACTACGATTCTCACAAAGAAAACCCTAATGAACTTCTTGACAAAAACAAAAGCTACATTGTTGGTGCAGGTATTAATACAAGAGACTATGAACAGAGAGTTCCTGCCCTTGTAGAAGCCGGAGCTGACGTTCTTTGTATTGACTCTTCAGAAGGTTATTCTGAATGGCAAAAGAGAACTCTTGATTTCATAAGAGGAAAATATGGTAATACTGTTAAAGTAGGTGCCGGAAACGTTGTTGATAAAGATGGTTTCCGTTTCCTTGCTGAAGCCGGAGCTGACTTTGTTAAAATTGGTATCGGTGGCGGTTCTATCTGTATTACACGTGAACAGAAAGGTATTGGTAGAGGACAAGCTACTGCTGTTATAGAAGTTGCTAAAGCTAGAGATGATTATTATAGAGAAACAGGTATTTATATTCCTATTTGTTCTGATGGTGGTATAGTTCATGACTACCACATTACTCTTGCTCTTGCTATGGGCGCTGACTTCATTATGCTTGGTAGATACTTCTCAAGATTTGACGAAAGCCCTACAAGCAAAATCCTTATTAATGGCAACTATGTTAAAGAATACTGGGGCGAAGGCTCAAACAGAGCTAGAAACTGGCAGAGATACGACTTAGGCGGAGCTTCAAAACTTTCTTTCGAAGAAGGCGTTGACTCTTATGTTCCTTATGCAGGATCACTTAAAGATAATGTTTCTCAGACTCTTTACAAAGTTCGTTCAACAATGTGTAACTGTGGAGCTTTAACAATTCCTGAGCTTCAGAAAAAAGCTAAAATTACTCTTGTTTCAGCTACAAGTATTGTTGAAGGTAGCTCACATGATGTTATTTTAAAGAATAAATAATTATTTAAAGCAGGACAAAGTCCTGCTTTTTTAATTAACAAAAATATTTGTTTTAATAAAACATAAAAAACACCTGAAAATATTCAGGTGTTTTTATTTTATAAGTAATTCCAAGGGCTTGTCGGAGTTCCATTTTTACGTACTTCAAAGTGACAATGGTTTCCTGTTGAATTTCCTGTACTGCCACATTTTGCTATAGTTTGGCCTTT
>CALWSX010000020.1 GCA_944384285.1 uncultured Lachnospiraceae bacterium | reverse complement strand
AGGTGTAAAACTTGATTTAACAGAAGTTAAAATGCACTGGTGTTTGAGAATAGTGTAATTTAGTATAGGTGTAAAACAGCATGAGAGCAGATGATGACGGTTTTGTAGTTTGAGAATAGTGTAATTTAGTATAGGTGTAAAACGTTTGGTATTTTTAACATTGTTGTTTCTAAGTTTGAGAATAGTGTAATTTAGTATAGGTGTAAAACGGAACAGCGTTTGAAACAGTTATCGGTAATGTTTGAGAATAGTGTAATTTAGTATAGGTGTAAAACAAAAAGATAATGAAAGAAGAATTTGGTAAAGTTTGAGAATAGTGTAATTTAGTATAGGTGTAAAACATTTGCTATAAAAACTGCTGATTTACATGCGTTTGAGAATAGTGTAATTTAGTATAGGTGTAAAACGCTTATAAGACTAATTAACTGGTCTTTTAAGTTTGAGAATAGTGTAATTTAGTATAGGTGTAAAACATATATGGTATAGGCGGCTCAATGTTTGTGGTTTGAGAATAGTGTAATTTAGTATAGGTGTAAAACTATGGTTTGCTACTATTGGAGGTTTTATATGTTTGAGAATAGTGTAATTTAGTATAGGTGTAAAACAATATGAAAAAATACGAATTAACACAAGAAGTTTGAGAATAGTGTAATTTAGTATAGGTGTAAAACAGTTAAAGAAGGTTTAAGTCCTGATTTTTAGTTTGAGAATAGTGTAATTTAGTATAGGTGTAAAACAGATATTTAAAAGTGCAGAATATTATTTATGTTTGAGAATAGTGTAATTTAGT
The DNA here is from genome assembly GCA_944384285.1 of uncultured Lachnospiraceae bacterium. Taxonomy (GTDB): domain Bacteria; phylum Bacillota; class Clostridia; order Lachnospirales; family Anaerotignaceae; genus CALWSX01. The sequence goes on along the minus strand of CALWSX010000020.1, from coordinate 4,964 downwards.
ATAGGTGTAAAACGGCACATTGCCTTTAGTAGCAGGCGGTTTAGTTTGAGAGTAGTGTAATTTAGTATAAATGTAAAAATAGGAAATCCTATCAGACACTGACAGAGGAGTTTGAAAATAGTATAGTTTAGTATAAGAATCAATAAACAAGAAAGTGAAATCAATTAACATAATAATTTATAATAATGTGTTTTAATATAAAAATAATAAAAAAATAAAAGCCCATTAATCATTAACATTTTGTGTTAATATAATGGGCTTTTTATATTTTTTAATGTGAAAGTCTTTCAGTTCCTATCTTTTCAATATCATATGGTGTAATCTGATATACAAGATTTACAAAGTTTTTAAATAAAAGATTAGAATGAGCCTGCCATGTGACATAAGGTGTTTTTGACGGGTCATCATTTGGATAATAGTTTTTAGGTATTTCTATTTCTTTTCCTAAAGATACATCTCTGTCATATTCATATTTAAGAGTGTCTCTGTCATATTCACCGTGTCCCATTAAAAATATCATTTTATAGTCTTTAGTAGCAGCGATGTGAACACCGGCTTCTTCAGATTTTGCAAGTATGTCTATTTCAGGAACACTTGCGATATCTTTTTCTTCTACATAAGTATGTCTTGAATGAGGTGCATAAAATACATCATCAAAACCTCTTAATAAAAGATTTTTGTCAGCAGTTTTTATATGAGGGAAAACACCAAACATTTTTTTAGGAAGAGGTTTTTTATTTATCCCAAAAAATTTGTACAAAGCTGCTTGAGCGCCCCAGCATATATACATTGCACATGTTGCATTTGAAATAGAAAAATCAAGTAATTCTTTCATTTCAGGCCAATAATCAACATCTTCAAAATCAAGAGTTTCAACAGGTGCTCCTGTTATAATGAAAGCATCATATTTTTTATCTCTAATTTCGTTAAGGCCTTTATAAAAGTCTGTAAGATGTTCTTTACTTGTATGCTTTGGTACATAAGATTCAGTATATATAAAATCAAGGTTAATCTGAACCGGTGAACCGGATAAAAGTCTTGTAAACTGTGTTTCTGTAGCAATTTTTGTAGGCATAAGGTTTACAAGAGCAATGTTAAGAGGACGAATATCCTGGTGCTCAGCTCTTTCCTTATCAATAACAAAAACGTTTTCGTCACGAAGTATTTTATTTGCAGGCAGTTCTCTTGGTATAATTACAGGCAAAATGCTTCATTCCTTCCAAAATAAATTTATGTTTTATTAAAGTTTGCTTAATGATTGTTCAATGTCATTTATAATATCGTCAACATTTTCTAAGCCTACATTAAGTCTTATAGCTTCAGGGAGTACGCCTGCAGCAATTTGCTGTTCTTCTGAAAGCTGACGATGAGTTGTGCTTGCAGGGTGAAGAAGACAAGTTCTTACATCTCCTAAATGTACTGCATTGTTAATCCATTTAAGATTTTTTGTAAAGAGTCTTCCGGCTTCTGCTCCTCCTTTAATTCCAAATAAGAGCATTCCACTTGCTCCTTTTTTAAGATATTTTTGCTGGAGAGCGTGATATTTATCGTTTTCTAAAACAGAATAGTTTACCCATTCAATTTTTTCATGATTTTCAAGGTATTTAGCAACTTTTAAAGCATTTTCGCAATGTCTGTCCATACGTACGTGTAAAGTTTCTAAGCTTCTTAAGTAAAGATAAGCATTAAAAGCACTCATAGTAGAACCATAATCACGTAATATATTGGCTCTTGCTTTTGTGATATAAGCTGCATTTTTAAATTCTTTTGTATAAGTAATTCCATGATATGCTTCATCTGGTTCTGTAAGACATGGGAATCTTCCGCTTTCTTCCCAGTCAAAATTACCACTGTCAACAACAACACCACCTACACATGTTCCTTGTCCGTCAATATATTTTGTTGTTGAATGGATTACGATGTCTGCACCATATTCAAAAGGACGGCAAAGATAAGGTGTAGCTATAGTATTGTCAATGATTAAAGGAAGTTTATTATTGTGAGCAAATTTAGCGAATTTTTCAATATCAAGAATGTTCATTCCTGGGTTTCCGATAGTTTCACCAAAAACAGCTTTTGTTTTTTCTGTTACAGCTGCATTTAATTTTTCTAAATCATCTTCAGGATCTACAAAGATAGTTTTAATACCTATTTTTGCGAGAGTTGATGATAAAAGAGTATGAGTACCGCCATAAAGAGTTGATGTTGCGATTATGTTGTCGCCAGCTTCACATATATTTAAAATAGCCATAGTTGTAGCAGCCTGTCCTGATGCTACAGCAACAGCGCCAACGCCGCCTTCAAGATCAGCTATTTTTCTTTCGAAAGCATTTACTGTAGGGTTGCTTATTCTTGAGTACATATCACCTTCAACTTTTAAATCGAAAAGAGCTGCAACAAAGTCAGGATCTTTGAAGTTGTAAGTTGTGCTTTGTACTAAAGGATAAACTCTTGGCTCACCTTCTTTAAAGTTTTCGTGTGATTGAACAAGAGATGTCTCTATTTTATAATTGTTATTCATTTAGGCTTACCTCCCTGTATTTAAAATATAAATAATATTTTTTTCTTTTTAGGTTTCTTTACATTATATACTTTTATCTTTATGTATTGCAAGCATAAAAAAATTGCCTTTTAAGTTTATAATATAGTAAAATATATAAATTAATTTTTCACTATTTGTTATTTATATGATATTTTTTGTATAAAGAGAAGGGTAACACATCAATATAAATGTTTATTTTAATACTATTTTATTAAATTTTTGAAATAGATTAAATATGTCAACAAACTTATACTGTAATATAAAAATGTTTAATTAAGAAAATAAAAACTTTTTATATTAGTAGATTTTATAATTTTACATATATAAAAATAAAATTTACTTTTATTAATTTGTTATAGTATAATGTTTAAAAAGGAGGCGATATTTTGAACAGTATATTTCATAGAACAAGTATTCGTGAGTTTTTAGACAAAGAAGTTGAAGAAGAAAAAATTGAACAAATTTTAAAAGCGGCTATGGCAGCCCCTTCTGCAAGAAATCAGCAGCCTTGGGAGTTTTATGTAATTACAAATAAAGAAGTTTTAAAAGAACTTGCAAAATGCAGTCCTTATGCCGGAAGTCTTAATAATGCACCTTTAGGTTTTGCGGCATGTTACAGACATGATATTATGTGTCCGAATTATGCACATATAGATTTATCTGCAAGTGTAGAAAATATGCTTCTTGAAATAGACAACTTAGGTCTTGGAGCTGTATGGCTTGGGATTGCACCTGTAGAAGAAAGAATGGAAAAAGTAAGAGAAGTTTTACAAATTCCTGATACTTTGTCAGCTTTTGCTTTAATTTCTTGCGGATATCCTGTAAAGGTTAACCCACAGCAAGATAGATTTGATAAAACAAGAATACATTATGTAAAATAAATAAAAGACCTCCTTTAAAAATAAAGGAGGTCTTATTTATTATTCTTTTGGTTTGCAAACATCTATAAAAGATATAGCATTTGAAAATTTGTATAAATCGTCTAAATTAAGTTCAATCATGGAGTTATGACTTCCGGCAGCCGGGAATACAGTATCAAATCTTTTTAATGATTCATCAAGATAAACATCAATTTTTGTTTTTAAACCAAAAGGACAGTTTCCACCGAGTTCATGTCCTGTAAGTTCTACCATTAAATCAGCAGGACAGATTTTAGGTTTTGTTTTAAAAATATCTTTATATTTTCTGTTATCTATTTTAACATCACCGGCAGCAATAATCATTACAGTTGATTCATCAGGCAATATAAAAAGCATACTTTTTGCAATACGACCTGGTATTACACCCAAAAGTTCTGCGGCTAATTCTACAGTAGCACTTGAACCTTCTTTTTCCATAACATCATTTTCACGTCCAAATTGTTTAAAATATTCTCTTACAGATTGAATAGACATATTTATACCTCACAAAAATTTATTTTTTCAATATTTTACATACTGCAGCAACAATGATTCCAGCAACAATAGCTTCTGGAATACCGTTTATTACAATAACGGATAAAATAACATTATATAATGTATCAATAGCTATACCTTTAGCTGAAGCATAAGAATCTTTAAAACAGAAAAATATTAAATTCATTACAAGAAGTGTGTTTACAAGAGATCCTAATACTGCTGATATAGCTAAAGAGATTGAATTGTTTTTAATAAATTTTAAAGCTTTATGTGCGTAATAAGGAACAATTCCGATAAGTATTCTTGGAACAAAACATATTACAAGACTAAAAAAGTTTCCATCTCCAAAGCTTGATGAAAAGAAAGGAGAAAAAACAAAAGATGTAATAGTTGGTGTAACGGTATTAATAATTAAACTTGTAAGACCGAAGAAAAATCCAAGAATAGCTCCTTTTTTAGGTCCAAGTAGGATAGAACCTATAATAACAGGAATGTGAATAGTTGTTGCTCTTGTAGGGCCTATAGGTATATAACCAAGACCGGGCACAAAAGCCAATAAAAAAATAATTGCGGTTAAAAGTGAGAGTTTAACAAAATCCAAAGTTTTGTTTGATAAAGTTGTTGTCATAAAAATACCTCCTGCTTTCGTTCGTTTTAATAATGATACGATGCTGAAATTTAATATTAAGAAAATGTATTTTGTGATAATAGTCTAATGTTTAGATCCATTTCACTAACATTTAAACTTAATAAAATTATTATAACTTGAATTCAAAATTTTTCAATACTAAATTATAAAATAACAATTCTTATATTTTAAATTTATTTCTAAAATAATAAAAATAAATTTAAAACTTCTTAATAAATTTCAAAATAATATCGTTTTAGCAAATAAGGGTAGTTTTTTATTATATTTTTTGATATAATGCGTGGTAGATTACAAAGTGGTGGAGGAAATTATGGAAATAGATTTTAATAGACTGCCAAGTCATATTGCAATAATTATGGACGGTAACGGCAGATGG
>CALWSX010000019.1 GCA_944384285.1 uncultured Lachnospiraceae bacterium | reverse complement strand
CCCAATTAAAGCTGCAAAAGGTTTGCCCCATTTTTTTTTTTTTTTTCCAAGTTTTTAAAAATATTCCTGGAAAGTAAGTCTTACATTTTTATAATTACCGCCTGTTGCGACAATTTTTGAAAGAGATTCAACAACTGCATATACAGCGCCATGGAATGGGCTTAATTTAGCTATATCAGAATGATATCCGTAGCTCATCATTGTAACTGTTGTAGTTTCTGCATTTAACACAGGAACTTTTGCAACCATAGACTCAGGTGGTGTAAGCTGATTTTTCCCGCCAAAAGGCATTAAAACAGTATTTGCACCGATAGTTGAGTCAAATCTCTCGCAAAGACCTTTTTTACTTGCTACATTTAAAAGCTCTAAATTCTTCTTCCATGCAGTTTTTATATCGTTTTCAATAATATCTTTTGAAACAGATGTTTTTGTATCAAAATACATAATATTTTCAGGACATTTTACATATACATCTGTATTTCCTGTAACACCGTTAGTATCAAGGAAATCTCTTGAGATATCTACGATATTTTTGCCTCTCCATCTCATAGTAAGGCGTCTGTTATCTTTAACTTCGGCAACAATAGTTGCTTCAAGATTTTCTTCGTTTGCAAGTTTTATAAATGTTTCAGCATCATTTTTATCTACAACAACAGCCATTCTTTCCTGAGATTCAGAAATTGCAAGCTCTGTACCATCAAGACCGTCATATTTTTTAGGAACTTTATCAAGTTCTATCATAAGCCCGTCCGCAAGCTCACCAATAGCTACAGAAACACCGCCTGCACCAAAGTCGTTACATTTTTTTATAAGTTTTGCAGCTTTTTCATTTCTGAAAAGTCTTTGAAGTTTTCTTTCTGTTGGTGGATTACCCTTCTGAACTTCAGCACCACATGTTTCAATAGATGATGCTGTATGTTCTTTTGAAGAACCTGTTGCTCCACCACAACCGTCACGACCTGTTCTTCCACCTGTAAGAATAATTAAATCACCGTTTTCCGGCTGTTTTCTTATTACATTTTCTTTTTTTGCTGCTGCAATAACGGCACCGATTTCCATTCTTTTTGCAACAAAATCAGGGTCATAAATTTCAGAAACCTGTCCTGTAGCAAGTCCAATCTGATTTCCGTATGAGCTGTATCCTTTTGCCGCTTCTGTTACAATTTTAATCTGTGGGAGTTTTCCCTCTAATGTTTCACTTACAGGAACAGTAGGATCAGCTGCACCTGTTACTCTCATTGCCTGATAAACATAAGAACGTCCTGAAAGAGGGTCTCTTATAGCTCCTCCAAGGCAAGTTGCAGCACCACCAAATGGCTCAATTTCTGTAGGGTGGTTATGTGTTTCGTTTTTGAACATTATAAGCCATTCTTCTGTAACGCCATCTACATCAACAGGCACAACAATAGAACAAGCATTTATTTCGTCTGAAACATCAAGGTTATCAAGTAAACCTTTCTTTTTAAGAGATTTTGCACCTATAACGGCAATATCCATTAAAGTAACATTTCTTGTTGTTACTTTTTCACCATATACGTAATCTCTTTCTTTTAAGTATAAATCATAAGCTTTTTTGAAAGCCGGTTCAAAATATCCGTCTTCAAATTCTACATTATTTATTTTTGTCTGGAAAGTTGTGTGTCTGCAATGGTCAGACCAGTAAGTATCTATAACCTTAATTTCTGTTTCTGTAGGATTTCTTTTTTCTGTGTTTTTAAAATAATCCTGGCAGAACATAAGGTCTTCAAGACTCATAGCTGTCTGGTATTCATTTTTAAATGCCTGCATTTCTTCTTTTGTTTTATCTATAAAACCAATAAGTTCAGCAACATCATCAGGAATAATTGTCTGCTGTGTAAGAGTTTCAGGCTTTTCAAGTTTTGCTTCTCTTGAGTCTACAGGATTTATGCAGTATTTTTTGATTTTTTCAATTTCAGCAAGAGTTACATTCCCTTTTAAAACATATACTTTTGCAACAGATACAATAGGATTTTCTGATTTTGATATAAGTTTTATACACTGTTCTGCAGAGTCTGCTCTCTGGTCATATTGTCCAGGAAGGTACTCTGTTGCAAAAACGATTTCTCCTTCTTCTATATGAGCTTTTTCTTCATATACAATGTCAACCGGAGGCTCTGAAAAAATAGTATTTTTAGCTTTTTCAAAATCTTCGTCTGTAACATTTTCAATATCATATCTTTGTAATATTCTTAAATTTTCCAAAGATGCAATACCAAGATTTTCTCTTATATCCTCCAAAATATGTATTGCTTCAATGTTACAACCATCTTTTTTCTCAACAAAAAGACGCTTTACTTTATCCATAGTCCAATTCCTTTCATTTTTAAAAATAACAAATACTACAATCAGTAATATAAACTCAAAATATTATAAATTGATATAGTTCATAATATCATTATTTACATAAAAAAACAATGTATAATAAACAGATTATTCTGTTTAAAAGACTAAAAAAAATATAAATTATAACGAATTTCAAGTTATAGATAATGTGAAAACACAAACATTTACAGCACCATTTTTATAAAGTTCTTTTGCGGCTTCTTCCACTGTGCTACCTGTTGTAAAAATATCATCAACAATAAGGATCTTTTTATTTTCTATTAGGTCAGCTTTGTTAACGAAAAACGCACCCTTAATATTGTCTTTTCTCTCTTTTGGAGTAAGACTATTTTGAGGTTTAGTTTGTTTGTGTCTTAAAAGAATTTCGTTATCATATGGAATACCTGATAGTTTTGATAACTCTTTTACAAGTACTTCTGTTTGATTAAACCCTCTTTCCTTTCTTCTTTTCTCATGAATAGGTATAGGGACAAGATAATCAAAATTTAAAAATTCGTCCATAAAGTTTTTCTTTGCATAATCAAACATTAATTTTGAAAAACCTATTCCTAAATTCTCAATATTGTCAAACTTAAATCTTTTTATTCCCTCTCTTACAACTTCATAAGGAAATACAGCATAACATTTGTCAAAAGTTCTATGTTTTGCGGTACATTCAAGACAATATTTATCAGTTTCATTTTCCGAAAGAGGTCTTCCGCATTTTTCACATACTTTAACATTTATATACGGAATGTTATCTCTACATGTTTCACATACATATTTATCTTCGTTTCCAAAAGGTATAACCTCTCCACAGATAATACATTTTCTGGGAAATAATAAGTCTTTTATAAATTCAAAAATTTTATTCTTTTTCATCTTCACCATACATAAAATCATAAACCGACGAAATTCTGTCAGAAAGACCTGTAAACCTGTTTATTTCGTGATTATTTTTTACCATAGCACTAGCTGTATCCATTATTCCTACAATAACAACAAGTTTTTTCGCTCTTGTAACTGCAGTGTAAAGAAGATTTCTTGACATAAGCATAGGTGGACCACTGTGTACAGGTATAATAACTACAGGATACTCACTTCCTTGTGACTTATGAATAGTTACCGCATAAGCAAGTTCAAGTTCGTCCGTTTGAGTATAATCATATTTTACAACTTTTCCGTCATCAAATATAACGGTTATTTCTTCATTAAAATCATCTATTTGTTTAATTCTTCCCTGATCCCCGTTAAAAACTCCAACGCCTTCGTCAAGCACCTTGTTTAAAGAATTATATATTTTCCATGAAATATTATAATTATTCTTTATTTGCATGACCTTATCGCCTTCTCTTAAGACAACCCCTTTTGAAGATTTTTCTTTTTTATCTTTTTGTGGAGGATTTAAGGCATCTTGGAGCTTTGTATTAAGGTTTGAAATGCCTGTTATTCCTTTTCGTGAAGGACAAAGTATTTGGATATCAAAAAAAGAATCTATAGATACAAAAGAAGGTAATCTTTTCATAACAAGCTCTATTATAGTATTAGCAACATCTTCTTGATTTGCTCTTTTTACAAAGAAAAAGTCTGTGTCTTTTTCATTTACTATAGGATTTTCTCCGTTATTAATCCTATGAGCATTCAT
>CALWSX010000018.1 GCA_944384285.1 uncultured Lachnospiraceae bacterium | reverse complement strand
AAATAGCAAGAGAAGAAATTAAAAATATTAAAATAATAGAAACTATAAGAAAAGGTAATACTATATATAAATCTTAAAAAATATTTAATTTACAGTTAAATTATACCGTTTTATAATATAAATAGTAATTTTAGAAAGAGTTTTGATACATCTAATGATATTCCAAAACTCTTTTTATAAATTATGAAAAAGGAGATGGGACAGCTGATAGATTTAATATTTCTGTCTTTTATTCTTATTTTTGTAACAATACTTTTCTTTTGGAAAAGGAATAATTAATAATAAGGGGGGAAGGTCTTTATGAAAGAAATTTTTGAAAGACGAAGTGTAAGAGAGTTTTTACAAAAAGAAATTGAAAAAGAAAAAATTGATAAACTTTTAAAAGCGGCTATGCAGGCTCCTTCTGCAATGAACGAACAGCCATGGGAATTTATCGTTGTAGATGATAAAAATCTTCTTCAGGAAATCTCAAAAATCGGAATGGGAGCGGAAATGGTTAAAGAAGCACCTCTTGCTATAGTTATACTTGCCGATGAGAAAAAATTTACCTTAAAATATAAAAACATAAAAGAATACTTTCCTCCGGAAATGGGTGCTTGTTGTCAAAATATGCTTCTTGAAGCTGTACATTTAGGACTTGGTACAGTTTGGGTTTGTGGTTTTCCTTTAGAAGAAAGAGTTAAAAACTTAAATAAAATTTTTAACTTTCCTGAAAATATATCTCCGTTTTGTGTTGTAGCCGTAGGGTATCCTAAAAATGAAGATGCGAATTACTATTTAGACAGATTTGATGAAACAAGAGTTAAGTATAATAAGTATAATTAAGGAGGAATTTATTATGAAAAAATTAGTATTAAAATTAGCGGCTGTAGTACTTTTTATTCCATTATGTGCTTGCTCTGTAGGAGCAGTAAACAATATGGATCCTCTTTATAAAGAAGGACTTGAATCTGTCCAAATAGTTGATAAAATGGCTGAAAGTGAAGAATATATTACTTTATATACAGCAAACAACCCTATTTCTGAAATTATAAAAGAAATTGGAAAACAAGATTATAAAGCTCCAAAAGCTACATATAAAGTTACTGTAAGTAAAGAAGCGCTTGATAAAGCAACTCTTGCACAGGGCGTTACTAATTTACCAGAAGAAATACTTCCAGATGTAAGAACACGTATGTTTACATCAATTCCATCAAGATTAAATGCTTTAAATGGGGCAGAAACACTTGCTGCAACAACATGTATTACTTCAGGAAATTGTTTTATAGCTGAAAATGTAACCGATTACACAATGTATTTTTATTTATATGATGGTAAATACGCTGCTGCTGTAGCTTTTATTCCTTATGAAAACAACATTGTATCATCAAATACAACTATTCTTGTAAATGAAACTATTAACAATGTAACTTCAAAAGAAGATTTTACAAAATGGATTATGGAAAATGCTAATCTTGCTGATTGTGTAGTGGAGAAAATATAAATAACTTTATGGTGTCTACTTTGTAGACACCTTTTTTAATTATAAATGTAGGTTAATATTTTTTAACAGTAAATATTTTGTATGTAAATTTATATTTGCTTTAAATATTTAATTTTTTAATATAGAAATGAGCAAAATTTTTTATAAAAAAATGAAAAATAATACTAAACTTTTTAAAAAATTTTAAGTATATATAAAGGTGTTAAAGTATATATTTTATAAATTTTGATACTTAAAAAATATTTGTGGAAAATTTTTTCAGAAAAATTTGTTTTGTGCTGAATTTTTTCGTTAAAAAAAAGATAAAGTTTTCAAAATTTTATTGACATTAATTATTAATGTGTTAAAATATATTTAAATTTTTTTATATAAAAAAATTTAGATAAATATTTTTATATATATTTATAATAAAAGATAGGAGATAAAATAATGACATTTGAAAAAGTAAAAGAAATAATAATTGATACAATAAGCTGTGATGCGTCAAAAGTAACTTTAGACGCAAGATTAACAGAAGATTTAGAAGCAGATTCTCTTGACGCTTTAGAACTTAACTGTGCTATAGAAGAAGAATTTGGAATTACTATTGATGAAACACAGTTAGCATCAATGAAAACAGTAAAAGATATCGTTGATTTTATAGACAACCAGAACTAAAACTTATTAAGACGCCAATTTAATTGGCGTCAAATAAGTTTTATTTATTTTTGTATGGTTGTCCTTTTACATTTTATAAGCGAGGTAAATTATGAATATTGAGGAAATCTATAAATTAATTTCTGTTTTTGAAAAAAGCGAAATAACAAAACTTGAACTTGAACATGAAGAAACTAAAATTAAACTTTCAAAAGAAGTTAAAGAAGTTATTAATTTAAGTGCTGTAAATCCTGTGAATACTGTAAATACTGTGATGCCTGCAGTTTCTGAAAATAAAGAAATTGTTCAAAAAAGCGGTGATTACATAAAAGCTCCTATTGCCGGAACAATTTATATGGCTGCATCTCCTGAAGAGCCACCTTATGTTAAAGAAGGTGATACAGTAAAAAAAGGTGATACAGTATGTATAATCGAAGCTATGAAAATGTTTAATAAAATACCGGCTCCTTGTGACTGCAGAATAAAAGAAATTCTTGTAAAAAATGAAGAGTTTGCAGAATTCGATGCAGCTCTCTTTGAAATAGAGGTATTGTAAAATGTTTAAAAGAATATTAATCGCAAACAGAGGAGAAATAGCTCTTCGTATTATAAGAACATGTCAAGAAATGGATATAGAAACACTTGCTATATACTCTCCTGCAGACAAATCTCAGCTTCATGTTGAGCTTGCGGACAGGGCTGTTTGTATAGGTGGAAACAAAGCATCAGACAGTTATTTAAACATACCGTCTATTATTGAAACTGCTTTGAAATTTGAGTGTGATGCAATTCATCCGGGTTTTGGTTTCTTATCTGAAAACAGCGAATTTGCAAAAGCTTGTGAAGACAACGGAATAACTTTTATTGGTCCTTCTGCAAAAGTTATAGACCAAATGGGTAATAAAAACAGTGCCAGAGAACTTATGATTAAAAATGGTATTCCGGTTGTTCCTGGTTCTGACGGTTTTATTAAAAGTTTAGACGAAGCTTTAAAAACAGCTGATGAAATAGGTTATCCTGTTTTGGTAAAAGCATCTTTTGGAGGCGGCGGAAGAGGTTTAAGAAGAGCTAATGATGAAAAAGAGCTTAAAGAAGCTTTTTTAACTGCAAAAAAAGAAGCTGAATCATGCTTTGGTAACGACGAAGTTTATATCGAAAAATTAATTCTAAATCCTAAACATATAGAATTTCAGCTCTTAGGGGATAAACATTTAAATATTGTTCATCTTGGTGACAGAGAATGTTCTGTGCAGAGAAAAAACCAGAAACTTATAGAAGAGGCCCCATCAAAAACTCTCACAAAAGAATTAAGAGAGAAAATGGGTGAGGCTGCAATAAAAGCCGGTAAGGCATGCGGCTATTACAGTGCAGGTACAGTTGAGTTTGTACTTGACAGTAATAATAATTTCTATTTTATAGAGATGAATACAAGAATACAGGTTGAACACCCTATCACTGAAATGATTACAGGTATAGATATAGTAAAAGAACAGATAAGAATTGCTGCAGGATTAAAATTAGGCTTTACTCAAGAAGATATTAAATTAACCGGTCATGCAATAGAATGCAGAATTAATGCGGAAGATCCAAGAAATGACTTTAGACCATCTCCTGGAAAAATAGATTTTATGCATTTTCCGGGTGGAAATGGTATAAGAATTGACTCTGCTTTATATACAGGCGGAGAGATAAGCCCATTTTATGATTCTATGACAGCAAAAATAATAGCTTATGCTCCTACCCGTCTCGAAGCTTTACGTAAGATGAGAAGAGCGATTGAGGAGACTATAATTGATGGTGTTACGACTAATATAGAATTAATTCATCTTATTTTATATCATCCGGAATTTATAAAGGGAACATACACTGTTAGCTTTATAGAAAACCATCTTGATGAAATATTAAACTGGGGAAATAACGGTTGATATTGTTCGGAGGTAAATAGATGAAAAATTTATTTGAAATAAGGCGAGAAAAATTAAGTAATTTAAGAATTATAAGAAAGAAAAGAGCTGCGGCAGAGATTGAAAGTGACTTTTTTAAATGTCCGTCATGCGGAGAAGAAGTTAGTAAAAAAGTACTTTTAGAAAATCAGCTTGTATGCAAATGTGGTTATCATAACAAAATTTCAGCTCTTTACAGATTAAGCTTAACAATAGATAAAGGAACATTTAAAGAATTAAATGCTGTTTTGCCTTTTAAAAATCCTATAGAGTTTGAAGGATATCAAGAAAAAGTTGAGGCTCAAAAAGAAAAAACAGGACTTGATGAAGCTTTAATTACAGGTATAGGTGATATTGACGGACAAAAAGTTTGTATTTGTATAATGGATAGCAGATTTATGATGGCAAGTATGGGAATTGCTGTTGGTGAAAAAATTACAAGAGCTATTGAATATGCACAGGCAAAAAAGCTTCCGCTTATAATATTTTCTGCATCAGGTGGTGCAAGAATGCAGGAGGGTATTTTTTCTCTTATGCAAATGGCTAAAACAAGTGCTGCAATCTCAAGATTTTCAGAAAGCGGAGGACTTTTTATATCCGTTCTTACACACCCTACAACTGGTGGTGTAAGTGCAAGCTTTGCGTCTTTAGGAGATATTATGATTGCTGAACCGGGAGCTTTAATCGGATTTGCAGGTACAAGAGTTATAGAAAAGACAATAGGTCAAAAACTTCCGGAAGGTTTTCAGTCTTCTGAGTTTTTGGAAGAACATGGTTTTGTAGACAATATTGTAGACAGACGTGAAATGAAAAAAACTTTGTCGCTTTTATTAAGATTACATCAGAGGTAAAAAAATGGGAGAAGAATGGGTTAATAACGATAAAACAATAAGTCCAAGCGAAAGAGTTCGTATGGCAAGAAATCCCCAAAGACCTAACATATTGGATTATGTAAACAATATTTTCACAGATAGTTTTGAATTAAAAGGCGACAGATTATCAAAAGAAGATGAAAGTATATTCTGTGCACTTGCATTTTTCAAAAATATCCCTGTAACAGTAATTGGTCATAGAAAAGGGAGAAACCTTGAAGAAAATTTGAAATGTAATTTTGGTATGCCGGGACCTGAAGGATACAGAAAAGCTCTTAGGGTAATGAAACAGGCAGAAAAATTTAATAGACCGATAATTACATTTGTAGATACCCCGGGAGCTTATCCTGGAATAGAAGCAGAAGCAAACGGACAGAGTTTTGCTATTGCAGAAAATATAAAAGAAATGTCATCATTAAAAGTTCCTGTAATAACTTTTGTAACAGGAGAAGGAAACAGTGGCGGAGCGTTAGCTATTGCGGTTTCTGATAAAGTTTTTATGCTTGAAAATGCTATATATTCTATTTTATCTCCTGAAGGATTTGCCGCAATTTTGTGGAAAGATGTTTCAAGGAGTGCCGAAGCAGCTGATGTAATGAAACTTACATCTTTTGATTTATATAAATTTGGTCTTATAGACGGAATAATAAAAGAGCCTGAAGGCGGAGCTACATTCAACAGCGTTTCTGTTTATGGAAACATTTCGACAAAAATAGAGGAAAGCCTTAATGAACTTCAAAAGCTGAAACCGGCAAGACTTGTTGAAAACAGATATAAAAAATACCGAAAAATCGGTGACTTTAAAGGAGAATAAAAAATGAAAGGGTTACATATTGTTTCAACCGGAAGATATCTTCCAAAAATGGTTGTTTCAAACGAAAAAGTTGGGGAAAACGCCGGAATTGACGACGAATGGATAGTAAAAAGAACAGGTATACATGAAAGAAGATTTTGTGATGATGAAACAAATACTTTTATGGCTGTAGAAGCAGCAAAAAAAGCTATTGAAAAAGGTGGAATTGACAAATCCGAAATAGGTATATGCATGGTTGCAACTTTTTCACCTGACAACTTCACACCATCAACAGCTTGTATGGTGCAAAAAGAGCTTGGACTTTCTGAGGACATACCTTCATTTGATATAAATGCAGCTTGTTCAGGCTTTATATATGCACTTCATGTTGCAAAATGTCTTTTAGAAAATTCGAAAAAGAAATATGCACTTGTAATTGGAAGCGAAGTTGTTTCAAGACTTGTAGATTTTACAGACAGACAAACAGCTATGCTTTTTGGAGATGGCGCAGGAGCAGCTTTAATAGAGCTTTCAGATAAACATAATTTTTATTCAAAACTCTTTTCAAGAGGAAATATAGAAGAACTTTGTTGTCCTGCATTTGGAGATCAAAAAGTTCGAATGAACGGTAAGGAAGTTTTCAAATTTGCAACAGAAATGCTTCCTAAAACTGTTTGTGAAATTATGGAAGAATGTAATCTTGAAAAAAGTGATATAGATTATTATGTATGCCACCAGGCAAACAAAAGAATAATTGACAATGCGGCTAAAAAAATAGCAGATGATGAAGAAAAGTTTTATATCAATATAGATAAATATGGAAATACTTCAGCTGCAAGTATACCTATAGTATTAGATGAAATGTTTGAAAAAGAACTTATAAAAGAAGGCACAAGAATAATTTGTGTTGGATTTGGAGCAGGATTCACTTGGGGCGGACTGCTTTTGGAATTTTGATTTGGGGGTGTAATTAATGAGATTAAATGAAATGTTTGGAATCGAATTTCCTATAATGCAGGGTGGTATGGCAAATATTGCAACAGGAGAGTTTGCTGCTGCAGTATCAAACGCAGGTGGACTTGGAATTATTGCTGCCGGCGGAATGAATGCGGAACAAGTTAGGGAAAACATAAGAAAATGTAAAAGCCTTACAGATAAACCATTTGGCGTAAATATTATGCTTATGAGCA
>CALWSX010000017.1 GCA_944384285.1 uncultured Lachnospiraceae bacterium | reverse complement strand
CTGTAATGTAATCGCTGTAAAAATCATCTTTAATATAAATGCTTCATATTTTACCTGGCCTTTAGATATACTTTTATCTATAATATCCATTCCGGCTCCAAGATAATCTCTACCAAATATGAGCATTAATATAATTATTAATACTCCTCCTACAAAGACTCTTACGTAAGAATTTTTTAAATATCTTTCAAATAAGTATCTAAAAGTGTGAAGGCATATACAAAATACAACCCCTACAACAGCACATAAAGCGGATAAAATTATTACCTGTACAGCAGGGATTGGCGAAAGAGTTGGAATTCCAAAAACTGCAAATCCTTCAGGTCTGACTCCTAGAAATTGTGCAACCATACATGCTGTAATAGAAGATACTGCACATGGAACTATTGCAGAATAATACATAATACCAACATTCACAACTTCCATAGCAAAAACCGCAGCAGCAACAGGTGTTCCAAAAAGCCCCGAAAATGCTGCACTCATTCCACACATAGTTATAATATGCATATCATTTATGTTTAGCTTAAAGTACCTTCCAATTTTAGATGCAATACTTCCTCCAATCTGAAGCGCTGCTCCTTCTCTCCCGGCAGAACCTCCAAAAAGATGAGTTATTATTGTAGAAACAAATATTAATGGCATCATTCTGAAAGGAAGTCTTTCTTCACTTCTTATACTTTCAATAACAAGGTTTGTTCCTCTGCTTTTCTTAACATTAAATATTCTGTAGTACCAAACAATAAATAATCCTGCAAAAGGAAGTAAAAAAACAATATTTTTATGTACTGTCCTATAATTTGTGGCAAATTCCATTAAATGGCAAAACAAAGCTGCCACGACCCCAATTATTATTCCTAAAAATGCGGCGGTAATAAACCATTTAAAGAATATATGTAAATTATTAGCTCCTGATTTTATATCTTTCTCAAGATTCATATATTACACCCCAAAAATTTAATTAAATGCTTATTTTATGATATATAAAAATTTAAAATAATACAACAATAAATTTCTTTTATCTACAAAATTCTTATAAAAAATTAAACAAAAAGCTCCCCCTTTTTTATTAAGGAAGCTTTTTACATTTAGAATTAACAATCCATTTCAAAAATTAAATCCATATCTTTAATTTTCCCATAGTCATTCATATTAACAGGAATAAAACCTACATATCGATATCCTCTTCTTGCATAATCATCTATTATATCTCTATGTTCTTCTGATTTTGCACCAAAAATTGGCTATATGTACAGTCACATATTCATACTTTTTCATTTTAAGCCCTCCTTATTTATTAAGCTAAATAAATACTGAAATTTTTCAAAAAATTATGTTAGGATATCAAATTTCTCCTTAATTCTTTCAAGTTTTTTTAACATTGGGTTTGATAAAATATATAAAAAAACAAATGTCGAAATAGAAAGAATAAGATTAAAAGGTATTCCCATTACAATATATGGTATAAATTGATGCACATTTATATTAGGTTGCCAAGTTAATGCCGATGATATATCAAGCAAAACTCCGCATACAAAAAATGATACAAAGGCGCCTGAAAGAGAAAGCAAAACCCTGTTTTTTATAATGATATTTTTTTCAGAAAGAACACCAAAAATATATCCGCTTATTCCATAGGCAAACATTTGATAAGGTGTCCAAAAACCTTGTCCAAATATCATATTTGAAACAAGAGCAGAAAAAACGCCTATCATAAATCCATTTTCTTTTCCAAGAGAAAGACCACCTATTATTATAATTGCTATTATAGGCTTTACTCCCGGAACCATATAAAAAACAACCCTGCTTATAACCGCAATGGCACACATAAAAGCCATTACAACAATTTCTCCTGATTTTGTCTTTCTGTTTTCAAATTTAAAAATTGAAAGTACAAGAGATTCAAGTGCAATTAATAGACTTATAAAATAATATTTTCTTTCTCCAAAAAAATTCAAACCATAATACACTGTAAGAGGGATTATTATTAAAACCATTAGTATAGATAAAACATTATATTTTTGTTTTACTTTTGGAGTTTGAATTTTTATTTCTTTTTTTGTTTCTATAGGTTCTACTTTAAAAACAGGTTTTTCTTTTTTTTCATAAAATTTTTGTTCATCTTTTTTGCAAGCAGAAAATATATCATCAATTAAAACAACATTATTTATAATACCTTTTGAAAGTTTATTTGCAACAGTTGTATAAAAAAGTTTTGTTTTAAAGAATTCTCTGCTATCTTCTACAGCAGATACACTGCCATTAAAAAACATAGCACATCTATCAGCGTATGAGGCACAAAACTCTATATCATGAGAAACTATTATTATAGTAACACCTGTTTCTCTAAGTGAATTTAATATTTCATATAAAGTTTTCTTAAAATGTACATCAATACCTTTTGTAGGTTCATCAAGTAAAATTATTTTTGGATTTAAGAGAAAAATTTTTGCAAGTCCAAGTCTTTGCTGCTCTCCACCAGAGAGATCATAAGGATGAGTGTTAATATATTTTTCAAGATCAAATATTTTAAGCGTTTCGTTAATTTTATTTACATCTATATGACCATATTTACTTAAAAGAGTATTTGTGAGTTCTCCATAAACTGTGTCTTTTAAGAAAAATGACTGACAGTTTTGAGGAAGAAGAATTACATCACTTTCTTTTATTTCACTATCATAAATAATTTTACCATGATACGGTTTTAAAACCCCTGCAATTAAAGATAAAGTCGTAGATTTACCTGTTCCATTTCCGCCTAAAATTGCAAAAATTTCTTTATTGTATATATCTAAGGAAAGGTTTTTAATTATGTCTTCTCCATTTTTTTCATATCTGAAAAAAACTTCCTTCAAAGAAACTGTTATATTATTATTTTCTGTTTTCTTATTCTCGCGAAAAATATAATTATCAAAAGATTTATTTTTAAGCCACTCTCTTCCCTCTTTTATGGTTACCGGGCACTCTTTTTCATCTTTACCTAAGCCATAATATAATCTTATAGGAACAGGCATAGACAAAAACATTTCATTTTTTGTTTCGTAAAGCTTTTCTCCAACATCTTTAGGTAATCCGTCTGCAATTACCTTACCATTTTCCATTACAATAACTCTGCTTGAAAGAGGTATAATATCAAGAAGTCTGTGTTCTGAAATAATTATTGTTGTACCAAGTTCTTCGTTTATTTTCTTTAATACAGAAAAAAATTCCCCTGCTGCTATTGGATCAAGCTGACTTGTAGGCTCATCTAATATCAAAAAAGAAGGATTTAATATCATAACAGAGGCAAGAGTAACAATTTGTTTTTGTCCTCCGGAAAGCTTAAAAATGTCCTCGGAAATAATTTCACTTATACCAAAAAAAGAGGCTGTTTCCGAAACCCTGTTTCTTATTTCTTCTTGTGAATAAGAAAGGCTCTCAAGTGTAAATGCAAGCTCATGATAAACCTTATCAGCGACTAACTGATTTTCCGCTGATTGGGATACAAAACCTATTTCTTTTGCCTGAACCCTCTCCGGTATATCAACTAAATTTACACCATCTATTAATATTTCACCCGATAAATCACCTTTTGGTGAAAGAGAAGATTTTAAATGTTTTAAAAGTGTTGATTTTCCACTTCCTGACTTTCCACACAAAGTTATAAACTCACCTTTTGAAATAGTTATGTTTATATCATTAAGAGCCATATCTTTTTTTAAATTGTATTTAAAATTTAAACCCTTGAATGTAATTTTTTCCATTTTATTTCTCCCAGTATTTCAATAAAAGTAGGTAAGAAAAAAAGTAATAAATAAAAAATATAAAATATTATATTAAAAAAATTATATCCAGACATTCGTATGATTGGAAAATAGTATATAAAAACTGTCCTTTTATAAATACCGTAAATTATAATTCCGTTTAAAATAAACATTAATATTAATATAATTATATCTGTTTTACAAAATGAAAACATAGAAAAAGACGTTCTTTTACCTGTTCCATATCCCCTTGATTTCATAGAATTTGATGTTTCTACAGCATTTTCTATTGATTGTGTAAAAAGTATAGACAGTATATTAAACAAAAGCCTAATTTTACCTATGAAGTTTTTATCTGAAAAAGAATTCCCAATACATTTTTGAGAAAAAACTATTTCTTTAAATTGAACCTTTAGCTTTGGTATAAAACGCAATATCATAGAAATAAAAAGAGAAACAGATGGTACTATTTTTCCAAAAATATAGACAATCTTTTCAGATGTAATTAATTCATTAAATGAAAAAAACCAAGTAAGTACACAAATAAGCATTACTGATGCAGAAATACCAAAAATTATTGATTCTAATGTAAATGGATTTCCGCTTTTTAAATAAAACAAAATTGTATTACCTGAATGATTAAAAAGAGGATTTATAAACGCAACAAATAACGCACCAAAAAATAGGTACGTTATTTGTCTTATTTTTATATTTTTATTTTTTACAAAAAACAGGAATGAGATAGAAGATAAAAGAGATATTGCCTGGCATACAGGGTGCATCACAACAGATGAAAAAACAATAACTGATATAAAATAAATAAAAATAACAAAAGGATTTAAACTCCTGAAAAACATTCTTCTTTACCCCTCATTAA
The DNA here is from genome assembly GCA_944384285.1 of uncultured Lachnospiraceae bacterium. Classification (GTDB taxonomy): domain Bacteria; phylum Bacillota; class Clostridia; order Lachnospirales; family Anaerotignaceae; genus CALWSX01. Next base: position 2,637 of record CALWSX010000017.1, on the reverse strand, counting down.
GTTCACTATCAAATGAATTATCTCCTAAACTACATGTGTATTTCCATTCTATTTTATCTCCGTCAGAAACTTTATGACTGCTTGAACCAACATTTATAAATTCTCCATTTACATAATATGTCCAACCGGAAAGAGCACCGCAGTCAAACTCATAAATATTTGAAATACCTTCAATATAGGCTGAATTATATCCAGGCGTATTTACAAATTCTAAATGAATTTTATTTTCCCTTGCGACTTTATACAAAATATCAAAAACAGATTCTCCATCTTCAAAATTAACTTCTGTTTCAGTAAGTATTATTCCGTCTTCAGGTATAAAATCTGCTTTTCCCTCTGTCAGGTCTTCCATATTATCAAGTATCTCTGTACATTCTATTGATATAGTACAGGATAAATCATCAGTTGGTTTTGTTTCAGCATTTGTTTCTTTATTTTCTTCAGACTTGGTTACTTTATCTGTATTTTGTGTTTTTTCTGATTCTTGATTTTTTTCTGTATTATCAGTATCTTTTTTATTATTTAATTCTTCTTTACTATTTGATTCTTCTTTGTTGTTTGATTCTTCTATTTGTTTTGTTTCTTCTTTATCTTCTTTGCTTTCATTTTCGCCTTTATCTGTTTCTGCTGTCTTGTTTGGAGTCATTACAACAACTGATATATTATCAGCTGAATTTATGTAAACTCCTATTCCAAAAATAATTGTAACCAGAACACAAATTATAATAATTAAAGGCTTCTTTGATTTCATTTTAATTCTCCTTTAAATTATAAATATGTTAATGCTAAAAATCCCTGCTCTGTTGACATTTGGCTTACTGATGCATCTTTTGTTGTATGTTTAAATCCTTTTCCTTTTACATAAAATCTAAAAAGACCATCAACAACGGTATTATTATTTTTTACAAATCTTTTGTCAGAAAAAGGAATATTAAGTTTTAAAAGAGCCATTATAACCTGTGCAGAGCTTTCTGCATTTTCAACATTATTGCTATAAAAACAACCGTTAGAATTTTGTGTTCTTGATAAGTAGTTAAGAGCACTTATTGTAGAAATAGATACTTTAACAATTCCTTGATGTTTTGAAAATGCTTGAAGTACCATTGCTGTAATATCCGGATCAGATTTTATTTTTTTGTCAGGATAAAGAGAAAATCCTCCATCATAATGCTGAAGTGATAATATATAATCTATATATTTCTGTTTTACAGATTCAATTTCTGCTTTTTTTGTATCAGAAACATTATACTTAAATTCATCAAGAGCTATAAGAGCCCAAATTGCTCCATTTATCCCCTGTTTTATAACCGAATTATAATCTGTTAGTTTTGAAATTAAGTCATAAGAATACACATTTGATGGATCAATCCCAAGAGCGGACACTGTAAGTGCCGCTCTTGCATATTCTGTGTATTTTACAGAACTGAGAACCCCTTTATTATTTACTAAAGTAGTTTTTAAATTTGATAAATACTTATCTTTATATTCTTTAGGAATACCTGTATCTGTTTTTGATACAGCTAAAACAGCCCATTCTCCTCCAATATCACTTACAGTAGGATTTTTAATAGTAGTTTGAATTACATTTGAAATATCTGTTGTTGCTGTTTTCACTTGTAAATCTGTGTATGCAAAAGCTTGAACAGAAATATTAAAAATTAATATTAAAGAAATAAATATTACACTTACTTTTTTATTAAATAATTTCATATAAAAACACCTCTTGTTTTATTACTGTTGACAGTAATTTTGAAGTATCATAGAAAGTTCTGCCTTATTAAGAGTCTTTGTTGACATAAGTTTATTATCTGTTGAACCTACAATTATTTTATTATCAAGCGCCCATTTTAAAGGTACAATAGCATAATCTGATACATCTTTATAATCATCAAAAGTTGTAATATCAAATTCTTTTGGTTCTTGTTTACTTATTCTATACAATATAGAAATTGCATCTTGTCTTGTTATTTTGCCTTCTGGGTCAAACTCTGTTTCACTTTTTCCAAACACATATTTGTTATTGTAAGCCCAAATTAAAGCATCTTTATATACCGAATCTTCTTTAATATCTTCAAAAATAAGTTCAGAATTTTCAGGTTTTTCACCCATCAAGTTATAAAGAGCATATACAAAAAATCCTCTGTTTGCATCTTCATAAGGCTTGAACTCAGTAGTAGTAAGTTCACCAAATATATTATTTATCAAAACAAATTCTGCGGCATTATAAAACCAGTCATCAGGTTTAACATCTGTAAACATTTCTTTAATTTCTTTTGTAAATATGTTTTGCATAATGTATCTTCCACACTCGTTTACAAATAAATTAATTTTTCCATCAACAAATGTAAAATCAGAAACTTTATTTAATTCATTATTTTTGGAAAGTATATAAGCTTCTATACTATCACTGTTATTATCTAACGTGATAATCATTTTATCTTCAAGTTTTTTAATTTCTTTACCTGCACTTACAATTTTAATATCATATACTTCACAATTATTTTTATCTTTAACTGGTACATTTTCTAAAACAGTGTTTTCTATTTTTTCTATTATTATAGAAACTTTAATATATGTATTTTTCAAAATTGTATTAATTGATTTTTTATCAAAAGATAATTCACCTATAGGTGTTTT
>CALWSX010000016.1 GCA_944384285.1 uncultured Lachnospiraceae bacterium | reverse complement strand
AGAGCTGAAAAAAGTACTGTTTCACGTCCTCCACTGCACATAAGGCATAAAATCTTTTTGTCTTTAACATCTCCATACCATTTATAAGGCACTTTCTTTTGTGGTGTAAGGTTAAATACTTCTTTTTTTTCCAATACTTGTGAAATCTCTTTTTCTGTAACCGGAGATTTAATAGCATTTCTTTTCTCTATACGTTTTATCCAATTTTCACTGTTGTAGCTTATAATTTCCATACTGTCACCTCATGATCTGATTTTTTCAGAAAAGTCAGAAGGAGTCATCTCTTCAACAATTTGGCCATCTTTCATAAGCAAAATTCTGTCAGAAACGTCTCTTACAAACCTTTCATCGTGACTTATAATAAGAATTCCCATTCCTTTTTTTGCAAAGTCACGTATTATCTTTATTATATCAGAAATCAGCGCAGTATCAAGTGCTGCTGTAGGTTCATCAAAACAAAGTAATTTTGGATTAGTAACACAGCTTCTTGCAATAGCAACTCTTTGTTTCTGTCCTCCGGAAAGTGAAAAAGGTTTGCTGTCTGTTTTATCACCAAGTCCAAGGCTTTTAAGCATATCTATAGCCTTTTCTTTAGCGTCTTCTTTAGACATTTTATAAACTTCGGTAAGTGCAAGTGTAACATTTTGCAAAACCGTCATATGTGGGAACAAATGGTAATTTTGAAAAACCATTCCAAGGCTTTTTCTTATCTCATGAAGTTCATTTTTTGAAGCATTCACAACAGTATTTGTTTTTTCATCAAATTTTGAAACATATTTATCATCAACAATTATATTTCCACCGCTTGGTTTTTCAAGCCCTGTTATACATCTTAAAATTGTAGTTTTTCCGGCTCCACTTTTTCCGACAAGAGATACAACTTCCCCCTCTTTAAGTTCAAAATTAATATTGTTTAAAACAACATTTTCACCAAACTTTTTATAAAGTCCCTCTGTCTTCAAAAGTATATGATTATTATTCATCGTACTGCACCTTTCTTTCTATTTTGTCAAAAAGTTTAGTAATTACGTATGTAAGAACAAGATATATTACACCTACAACTATATAAGGTACAAGAGTTGCATCTCTGTTTGCAATACCTTTAGCCATTTTTAAAATTTCACTTGCACCTACAATATAAACTAAAGATGTATCTTTTACAAGGGTTATTACTTCGTTTCCTATTGCCGGCAAAGTCCTTTTAATAACCTGAGGGAGTATTATTTTTGTGTTTATCTGAAAAGGAGTAAAACCAAGTATATTGGCAGCCTCTGTCTGTCCTCGTTCTATAGACTGTATACCTGAACGGAATATCTCACCAAAATATGCTGCATAATTAAATACAAACGCAAAATAAACCGCATTAAGTCGGTCAAATTTTATACCTATAAGCGGCAAACCAAAATATATAAATATAATCTGTAAAAGAAGGGGGGTTCCCCTTAATATCCAAATATAAAGCTCTGCAATTTTTTCAAATACACATATCTTAGATAATCTTATAATTGCCACTACAACACCCAAAGGTAAGGATAAAACAAGCGTAATGACAAATACGGATAAGGTTACATTAAACCCCTGCATAATTTGCACAAAATAACTACCCATAATCAAACTTACTCCTTAAAAAGATAATTTTATACTGTCCAAAACATAAAAAATACAGGGTGATGCTTTTCAGCCTTAAAATCTGCCTTAAAAAATTCATTCTTAAGCCTTTTGGCTGACTCGGGCATCAGCCCTGCGGTATAATTTTTATTTAGAAAATTTATTATTTATCTCTAACTAATTTTTCTGAACCAAACCATTTATTGGATATTTCAGCGCCTTTTCCATTTTCTGCTATTGTATCAAGAGCTTTATCTATAGCAGCAACAAGAGCTTCGTCTTCTTTTCTAGCACCAATTCCGTAAAGTTCTTCACCAAAGTTTTCTTCTAAAACTTTGTAGTTTTCTGCTCCACGAAGTGTTATGTAGTAATTAATTAAAACTTCATCACCTACAACGGCATCAGCTCTGCCTGCTTCAAGGTCCATAAGACAGTCATTGTTTGTTTCAAATGTTGTAAGTTCTGCAAATGTGTCTTTTATTTCTGGTTTGCTTTCCATAGCGTCAACTGCACTTGATTCTGCCTGAGCAGCAACAACTTTTCCTGAAAGGTCCGCAAGTGTATTAATATCTGAATCTGCACGTACAACTACAACCTGTTTGTTTTCAAGATATGGTTTTGTGAAAAGAACTTTTTCTTCTCTTTCCGGTGTTATTGAATAAGCATTCCAAATAAGGTCAATATTTCCGTTATTAAGTTCAGTTTCTTTCATTGACCATGTAATAGGCTGAAGTTCAAAAGGAATTCCCAATTCATTGCTTACTTCTTTCATAAGGTCAACATCAAAACCTACGATTTCATTATTTTCATCTCTAAATCCCATAGGTGCAAAAGTATCATCAAGTCCAACTACAATTTTATCTTTACTGTAAGTAAAGCCTTCTTCTGATGTTTGTTCTGTTGTTGTTTCTTCTGTTGTTTGTTCTGTTGTTTGTTCTTCAGTAGTTTCTGTTGCTTCTTCTTTCTGACCACATCCAACAACAAGAGCTCCCATAAGAAGAAGTAAAACTGGCATCATAAATTTTTTCATATGTCATAACCTCACATTCGTATTTTTATTTTATTTCCGCTAAAATATTTTATCGTGATAACACACTATCATACTAAAGCATTTTTATTTTTTTGTCAAGTTATTTTGCAAATTACTTATACATTTTTATAATTAAAAAAAGGCAAAAAAAATAACTCAGACCTTTTCCAGGAAAAGCCCGAGCTACTTTAACATAATTAGGTTGTGAAAAAAATTCACAAAAAATTAAAGACCTAGTCTTTAAAAAAATAAAATGAAGAATGATTATTTTTATCATTCTTCAGCTTTAAGAAAAATATGCCCGAGACCGGAATCGAACCGGTACGGGTTTTACCCCGCAGGATTTTAAGTCCTGTGCGTCTACCTGTTCCGCCACTCGGGCATAAAGTGGGAGTTACAGGGCTCGAACCTGTGACCCTCTGCTTGTAAGGCAGATGCTCTCCCAGCTGAGCTAAACTCCCAAAATGAAATTATTAAATATACAAAAAGTATATTTATAAAAGCGACTCAGAAGGGGCTCGAACCCTCGACCTCCGGCGTGACAGGCCGGCGCTCTAACCAACTGAGCTACTGAGCCACAAAGCAGGGGCAGAAAGACTCGAACTCTCGACATTTGGTTTTGGAGACCAACGTTCTACCAACTGAACTATACCCCTAAAATAATAAAGCTGTCATTAACTGACTGCCTTGTCATTATATCGAATTTTAATAACCTTGTCAATACAAATTTTTATTTTTTTCATTATTTTAGAAATATACAGGTTAAAATAAGCATTTTTATTTTTTTAAATTAAAAACAGCGGAAGTTTCCGCTGTTTTAATAAACTTTAATTTTTATTCCGCAGCTCTACCAAGATAAAGCTCTTTAACATGATCGTTATTTCTAAGGTCGCTACCTAAACCTTCAAGTTCTATTGTTCCTGTTTCCATAACATATCCATAGTCAGCAATTTTAAGAGCAGCATTTGCATTCTGTTCAATAAGAAGAATTGTAACGCCTTCTTCTTTATTTACTCTCTCTATGATACTAAAAATATCTTTAATAATAAGAGGCGCAAGACCCAAACTTGGTTCGTCCATCATAAGAACTTTTGGTTTTGCCATAAGCCCTCTTGCAACAGCAAGCATTTGCTGTTCACCGCCTGATAATGTTCCGGCAAGCTGATTTGAACGATCTTTTAAAATAGGGAAAAGCTTATGAGCATACTCAATATCCGGTTTAATATTATCTTTTCTTAAATATGCCCCTATTTTAAGATTTTCAAGTACTGTCATATCCGGAAATACATGACGTCCTTCCGGTACATGTATAATACCTCTTTCAACTATTTCTTTTGGAGAAAGATTTAAAAGCTCCTCATCATTATATGTTATTGACCCTTTATATGGTTTTACAAGCTTGGAAATAGAACGCAATGTAGTTGATTTCCCGGCACCGTTTGCGCCTACAAGAGTAATTATTTTACCTTCAGGAATAGACATTGAAACACCTCTTAATGCCTCAATTCCGCCATATCTAACATATAAGTCTTTTATTTCAAGTGTGTTTTTCATATTACTCATCGTCCTCCTCTCCTAAGTATGCCTTAATTACCTTAGGGTTGGACTGAATTTCTTTAGGCACACCGTGTGCAATTTCTTTTCCATATTCAAGAACATAAATTCTGTCGGAAATATCCATTACAAGCTGCATATGATGTTCTATTAAAAGTATTGTCATATTAAGTTTTTCACGTATTTCATGAATAAACTCTGTAAGAGCCTCTGTTTCTGTTGGGTTCATACCTGCCGCTGGCTCATCAAGAAGTAAAAGTTTTGGTCTTGTAGCCAAAGCTCTGGCTATTTCAAGACGTCTTTGTAAACCGTAAGGAAGATTTGATGCTATTTCATCTTTATACTCTAAAAGTCCTACAAACTCCAAAAGTTCAAGAGAATGTTTTCTCATTTCTTCCTCTTCTTTTGCCGCTTTAGGAAGCTGTAATACTGTACTGAAAAATCCAGCTTCTTTGTGAACATGGTGTCCTATAAGAACGTTATCAAGCACAGTAAGATTTTTGAAAAGACGAATATTTTGGAAAGTTCTTGCCATTCCATGGCTTGTTAAAATATCTGGTCTTATACCATTTATTTTTTGACCATCTAAAAATATTTCTCCTTCTGTCGGAGTATAAACTCCTGTGATCATATTAAATGCGGTTGTTTTTCCCGCACCATTAGGTCCAATTATAGCAACTATTTCATGTTCATAAACTTTGAGAGAAAACGAATTAACAGCAATAAGTCCGCCAAAATGTATTGACATATCTTTTGTCTCAAGTATAAGTTTTCTTTCGTCTGCCATTATGCTTCGCCTCCTTCTTTTTTAAGTTTACTTTTTGCCTTTTTGCCAAAAAGTCTATTCCAAGAGAATTCTTTGTTTCCAAATATACCTCTTGACCAGAAAAGAATGATACACATAAGGAGAATTGAGAATACAACCATACGCATACCACTTATACCAGGATAGTGAATAGGTCCGATATTTATAGGTTCGTCTACAAAACGGAGAACTTCCTGAGCTATTGTAACAATAAAAGCTCCGACTATAGAACCTGATATAGAACCCTGACCACCAAGTACAACCATAAGAAGAAGAGTATATGCAAGTGTAAACATAAACTGTTTAGGGTCAATAGCACCTACTATAGATGCAAGCATTGCACCTGCAATTCCGGCAAGGAAACCAGAAATTACAAAAGCTATCATTTTATGTTTAAAAAGATTTATACCCATAGCCTGAGCTGCAACTTCGTCCTCACGTATCGAAAGAAGAGCTCTACCATAAGATGTTTTCATCATTACAAGCATAAATATTGTTACAACTGCAAGTACAACAAATATTAAAAGGGCTGTTATATCTGTAGGAATTTTGTTAATACCATTTGCACCATTTGTAATGCTCTGTGCATTAACACAAATAACTCTTATGATTTCAGAAAAACCTAATGAAGCGATTGCAAGATAATCACCTTTAAGTCTTAAAACAGGGAAACCTATTATAAATGCACCAATAGCTGCAAATATACCACCAACAATCATTGCAACTATAAATGGAGCATGAATATTTGCTAAAAATGGTGCAATAGGTTCAAGGTAGAAAACTGCCTGTTTTGCTTCCGGTGTAAGTGTTAAAAGAGCACATGTGTAAGCGCCTATTGCCATAAACCCTGGCTGTCCAAGTGAAAAAAGTCCGGTAAAACCATTAACCATATTCATGGATAAGGCACAAATTGCATAAACTGCACTTATTTTTATAATTCTTGATACATAAAGACCAAATATAGGATCAATTTTTCCTTCAAGAGGTCCAACAGGGTCAATAAGAATAACTAAAGCAAAAAGTACTATTATACAAAGTATTGTAAGAGGAAGATATTTTTTGTTCAAATCTGTTTTCATTTTTGTCCCTCCTTTTATCAAACTTTGTCGGCAATTTTTTCGCCGATAAGACCATTTGGTTTAACAAGTAATATTATTATAAGAAGAATAAATGAGAACGCATCTCTGTATCCCGAAAGACCAGGGAAAAACGCAACTATAAGTGTTTCTATAAGACCAAGCAAAATACCGCCAATTACAGCACCTTTAATATTTCCGATACCACCGATTACGGCAGCAATGAAACATTTAATACCAGGTGTAAGACCAACAAGAGGCTGGATCTGTGGGTATCTCATTCCCCACATAATAGCACCTACAGCCGCAAGAGCTGAACCAATAGCAAATGTAAATGAAATAGTTTTATTTACGTCTATACCCATAAGCTGAGCTGTATCTAAGTCTCTTGAAACCGCACGCATTGCCATACCACTTTTTGTGTTATTAATAAGGTATAAAAGTACAACAAGAAGAATAATAAGTATAAAAGGAACCATTATTGCAAGATTTTGTACTCTTACAGGGCCTAATTGTGTCATACTTGTGAAAAACGGAATCTGTGGGAAATCTTTTGGACGTCCTGTAAATAAAACTATTGCAACGTTTTCCATAAGATATGATATACCAATAGCTGATATTAAAAGAGAAATAGGTGGAGCATTTTGTTTACGAAGTGGTTTATATGCTATCTTTTCTGTGAGTATACCAAGAAGCATTGTAACAACTATTACTATTATAAATGATATATACCATGGGATATGGAATATAGTAATAGTGAAGAAAGCTACATACATAGCCATCATAAAAATATCTCCATGAGCAAAGTTAATAAGTCTTAAAATACCATATACCATTGTATATCCTATAGCTATAAGTGCAAAAAGACATCCAAGCATAAGACCGTTTGCAAGCTGCTGAAGAAAAACATCAAGAGTCATTATGGTTCACCCTTTCTAAGTTTTGACTTTATTGTTAATTTTATATTTTCGTTTCAATAACAATTGTTGTGAAACAAGCCTTTATATCATAACAATTGCTATTGAAAGGCTTTTGTTACAATATCTTTTTTATAAAAAAGTAGTCGGTTTGGAAATAACCGACTACTTTATTTTTGTAAGCACTTTTATTTGTATTAATTACAGAAAATAAACTTATTGTAAAATTCTGAAAAATACGTTAAATACTTTCCTATTATATAGGGTTATTAGCTCATTAATTGTCAAAGTATGTATGTCTTTTTTATTATTCAGCTTTAACTGTTGTTAAATATGTGAACTGACCATCTTTAACTGTTTTGATAACAGCGTCTTTTGTTGCATCGCCATTTTCATCAAATGTTGTATAACCTGTAGCTCCTTCAAAGTTTTCTGTTGCTGCAAGAGCATCTCTTAAAGCTTCTTTTTCTGTTGTTCCAGCTTTTTCGATAGCGTCAAGAAGTACGTTATAAGCATCGTATGATAAAGCAGTAACAGCTGCAGGTTCTTTGTTATATTTAGCTTTGTAAGCATCTACGAATTCTTTTGTTTTTGGTGTTAAGTTTGCATTTGAATCGAAGAATGTTGAGAATACAACGCCTTCAACTTCTGCGCCACCAACACTTATAAATTCAGGTGTTTCCCATGTGTCAGCGCCTAAGAAAGGAATTTCAATACCAAGCTGACGAGCCTGTTTAATAAGCATAGCTGATTCTGTGAAGTTACCTGGTGCAAAGATTACGTCTGGATTAGCATTAGCAACAGATGTTACCTGAGCATTAAAGTCCTGGTCACCTGTCTGGTAGTCAGCTGTAGCTACGATACAGTTTTCATCACCTGTAAGTTCTGTGAAAGCATCTGTAAAGAATTTAGCAAGACCAAGTGAATAGTCTGAACCGATTTCACGAATAATACCAGCTTTTCTAGCACCTAATTCATTATATGCATAGTTTGCCATAACTTTACCCTGATATGGGTCGATGAAGCAAACACGGAAGTAATAGTCATTACCCTGTGTAACAAGTGGGTTTGTTGCTGAACAAGCGATAGCAGGTGTTTTACTTGACGATACAACTTCACCGGCTGCTATAGAGTTACTTGAACCCCAAGAACCTAAAATTGCAACAACTTGTTCTTTTTCTACAAGACGTGAAGCAGCATTTGCAGCTTCTACTTTTTCTGATTTGTTGTCAGCTTCTACTAAAACAACTTTTTTGCCTAAAACTTCAGGACGAGCTTCATTTGCAAGTTTGATACCTTCAACTTCTAAAGCTCCGCCGGCAGCATTTGCACCTGTAAATGGTTCAAATACACCAATTTTAATAACATCTTCTCCATCGGCTGTTTCAGTTGTTTCTGTTGTAGCTTCGTTGTTGTTTTCTTCTGCAGCTTTTTCCCCACCACAGCCTGTTAAAGCAGAAATTGCTAAAGCAGCTGTAAGAAGAAGAGCAATGCCTTTAAAATTCTTTTTCATATCCGATTACCTCCATTTTAACTTGTCAACCTTAGTTATGTTCACAACACAAGTACATTTGTCGCTGTGTATGAATACATTATAATTGTATTTGTCTATTAGGTCAAGAATTATTTTAATATTTATGCTATTTTTGATTTTGTACTATAAACAAATGTCTTTTTGTGAAAAACAAACAAATATTTCATATTATAAGATACAATTCTTTATTTTTTAATTAATTTATTACTTTAATGCTTTACAAAGTGTTGTCTTATTCTCTTTTTTATACGAAATTTGTACGATTAATTGTATAAAAACTCTTCTAATAAATAAACACCTCCTAATTTTTATATAATAAAATACCTTGTTTTTCTTTTCTTTGTTTAAATATATGGATTTTTTATTCCATTTAGTATAAAATTAAATTATAATTGTAAAAACTAAAATAAATTTATTAAAACATAAAGCTTATGGAGGATTAACAATGTTAGATGAGTTACTAGTAAAAATAAATTACTATGCTAATAAAGAAAAAACAGAAGGTCTTACACCGGAAGAACTTACAGAAAGAGATGCCTTAAGAAAACAGTATCTTTTTGAATTCAGAAAAAATTTAAGAGGCATGATGGAAAATGCCTATATAAAAAATGAAGACGGAACTTTAGAAAAACTTAAAAGAAAAAGTGAAAAATAAGATAAAAAAAGTCCTTATATTAATTAAGGACTTTTTGTTTTTTAATTTTGGCTATTTTAAATTAAAAACATTTTATAAAACTGCCTTCTTTCATTATAATATCCATATTCAAAACAGTAAGAGAACGAATATTTTCCAAAGGATTTCCGTTAATTACAAGTAAATCTGCACTTTTACCTTCTTCGATAGAACCTGTTATATCAGCCACACCAAGCACTTTTGCACCATTTATTGTTGCGGCAACAATAGTATCCATTTCGCTTATGCCTACTTTTTCAACAAACATATATAATTCACCTATAGCAGTTTCACCATAAGGTGTCATTTTTGAATTAAATGAATCTGAACCTATGGTTAAAACTATACCTTTTTCATTTGCATTACGTAAGTTTTCATAAATACGGTTTAATTCTTTTTCTGCTACTGTTTTACCCTCATATTTATCGTGTATTTGAGGAACATATTTTGGAGGATAAGTTTCTAACCAATCCGGCATAAAATTAATAGTTGGACACAAAGCACAATTTTTTTCAAGCATCATTTGAAGTGTTTCGTCATTTATTTCCTGTCCATGAATAATTAAACTTGCACCGGCTTTTACAGAATTGTATGCGTCTCCGAAACAATGTGACCATACAGGAATTCCTCGCATATTAGCCTCATCTACTACAGCCTTTACTTCTTCATATGTATAATGCTGGTCTCTTGCCGTATCCCAACGCCAAATTCCGCCGCCTGTTGCCCAAATTTTAATAGCATCTGGATTTTCACGAAGTCTTCGACGAACAGCTTTTCTTAAATCCCAAGGACTGTCTACACATTCTGCCCATGGGTGAGCATCTGCATTTTGCTGTATTGAACAATGATGTGAATCACCATGTGAAGCAGTTGCGCAAAATCCAAGTCCTGTTGCAACAATACGAGGTCCCTGCATAACACCTAACTCTATCATATTTCTTATCGCAATTCCAAAACGTGAAATTTCGCCTATTGTTGTAAGCCCTGCTTCAAGACATTCATTAGCCTGCTGTACAGCTACTACTGTTTTTTGTATATTATCTTCTGTTACCCAATCTGTATCATTGCTTGTTAAATTTCCTGATAAATGCAAATGTGCATCTATTAAACCGGGCATAATTGTTTTTCCCGTAATGTCATAAACTTCATATTCGCACGGAATTTCCTTATTTTCGCCTGCATAAACTATTTTTCCATCACAAATTAATACCAAACTGTTTTTAACTGTTTCCTTTTTTACAACATCAATTAATAAACCGCCCAAGAAAGCGACTTTTCCTGTTTTCACAGTAACATCTCCTTTAAATCATATAATACTTAATTTAAAATCCATTTTTCACCATTAGGCAAATCCATAATACTTCCAGGAATTTTTTCCAAAATTTCACCTGTTTTTATATCTCTTACAATTATTTCTTCATAATACTCCACGTCTTCTTCATGCCATGTTTCAAAATATAATTTTTTGCCGTCTCTGTGGCTAAAACTCTCTCTGCCTGTAATTTCAAAATCTGCTTTATCAGGCCAGAAAATCTGAAATGTATCGTCTGAGCCCTGTCTTGTAAGCATTAGAGGAGAGCCTTTAAGCATGAGATTATAACAATCCTTTGTTATAGAAAGGGGAAGTGTGACTATTGTTTTTACTGTTTCTGTTTTATCATCAAATTCCTTTATATATATTTCATGTAAAGAAAAATCAATAAGTAAAATTATTATTTTACCATCATAGAAAAAAGGACGTCCAAAATATTGCCATTTATCAGGTATTATAGGTTCATAAACCTTTCCGTCGGGGTATGACACAAGAATAAGCCTGTTTTTATCAATTTTGTGTTTATCATTATAAAGCTCTTCGGCCTCATACAAATCTCCGTCTGTATATTCCATTCCGAAATACCATTTTTCAGTTCCAATAAATTTTTCCAAAAAATAAATTCCGTTTGTAGATATTTTTTTCATTAAGTCTCCTTTTATGGTTAAAGATTAATTTACATTTGTTTATTGCTTTTTTCTAAAAGTACAACCGTTTCTACATGCACTGTACGGCTAAACTGATTTAAGCATCTGACTTTTATAGTTTTGTAACCGTTTTCCTCAAAAATTTTAAGGTCTCTTACAAGACTTACAGGATTACAACTTACATATACTATCTCAGGAGCGTTAAAATCAATAATTTTTAAAATGGCTTTTGGGTGAATTCCGTCGCGTGGAGGGTCAACAATTATTAAATCAGCTTTTTCTTTAAGCTCATCTACCATTTTTAAAACATCACCTGCAATAAATTCGCAGTTTGTAATACCATTTTCTTTTGCGTTTTCTTTTGCAGCGTCTATTGCTTCACTTACAATTTCAATACCATAAACTTTCTTAGCCTTTTCTGCCATAACCTGTGAAATTGTACCTGTTCCACAATAAAGGTCATATATTATTTTATTATTAACTTCTCCTGTATACTCTTTTACAATACTGTATAAAGCTTCGGCACCTTTTGTATTTGTCTGGAAAAAAGAAAAAGGTGATATCTTAAATTTAAGGTCAAAAAGTCTGTCATTATAATAATCTCTTCCGTAAATAAGCTTTATCCCTTCATTTATAACTGCATCTGCAATTCCGTCATTAACTGTATGAAGTATGCCTACTATTTTTCCTTCAAGTTTAGTTTCTAAAAGTGCATTTACAAATTCCTCATCAGAAAATCCATAATCTGAAACTGTAACAAGATTTATAAGTATTTCTCCTGTATAAAAACCTTTTCTTACCACAAGATGACGCAAAACACCTGTATGAAGAGATTTATGATAAAAAGTAATATTTTTGGATTTAAAAAATTCCAATGTTTTTGAAATTATTTTTAAATAATCCGAATCTACTATATTACAATCCTTTAAAGTTACAACTTCGTAAAAGCTCTGTCTTTTTCTCATACCAAGAGCAAGCTCTCCACCTTTTTCCACATCACCAAAAGAAAATTCGCATTTATTTCTGTATGCTTCTTTTTGTGGAGCAGTAACTATCCCCTCAAAAACAAAGTCTTTTATATCAGCATTTTTAAAAAGTTTTAAAACCTGCTCTTCTTTAAGCTTATCTTCATATTCATAAGGTATTGTCTGGTAACTACAGCCTCCGCAAATTTCAAAATGACTGCAACCTTTATTTGTTTCAAAAGGTGACTTTTCCAAAATTTCTTCTTTTCTTGCTTCAAGGTTCAAATTTTTCTTTTTACAAATTCTTGCCTTTATTTTTTGATGTGGAAGAGTATTTTTTACTGTAATTTTATATTCGTCAATATATGAAACTCCCTTATTAGGGAAATTAAGCTCTGATATTTCCAATAAAACGACATCATTTTTTTTCATTTATTTACTAAATCCTTTCAAGTATTTTTTCTTACATATTATAATAGAATATTTTGTATAATAAAACAATAAATTTAAAGTTTATTTTTATTATAAAACTTCTCATTATTAGTAAAATCTCATATTGTATTATAAAATTAAATATGATAAAATATTTATCGTTAATGTAAAAAAAATAAAAATATTAAATTAGGAGTGTAAATATTAATGTCTGAAATCTTTGAAGTAGGCAGTATTGTAAGCGGTAAAGTTATTAAAGTAAAACCTTTTGGTGCTATTATTCTTCTTGAAAACGGAAAACAGGGACTTGTTCATATTTCTCAAATTTCAAGAAACTTTGTTCAAAATATTGAAGATCACATCAAAATTGATGAAGAAGTTAAAGTTAAAGTATTAAACATTGACGAAGAAAACGGAAAAATAGGTCTTTCCATAAAAGATGCTCTTCCTAAACCTGAAAACAATAACTTTAAAAACAAAGAACAAAAAAATAACTATGAGCCAAAAAATACTCAAACAAAATCCGCAGCCGAGTCTCCTAATCCTTCATCAGACTTTGAAGAAAAAATGAAAGAATGGCTTAAACAGGCTAATGAACGCCAGGCAAACCTTAACAAAAGAGCCAACAGAAGATAAATTTTATAAAAAAACTCAAAGACAGAATGTCTTTGAGTTTTTTAATTTATTTTAATTACATATTTATTTTTCCAAACATGTTATGAAATACTATATATTCCGCAATATCCTTTATTTTATTAAAAACTATTTGATAAATATATTTGCTTAGTTATTTCCAATGTTTTAAAGTTGGCAATAATTTTTCCATATATACTCGTACTTGTTCCGGAGACCAGTTTTCATTAGACATATTCTTTGAACAAAAAGAAATTAAATCCTCCATATTAGAATATGTAAATTTTCCATCATCATAACACCATTTACAATACTCTTCATTAAATGTACCACTAGGTTCTCTGCTTATAGTTGAATCATCAAGCGGCATACCGCAACATTGACAAATAAGTTTTCTTGGTGAACCTAAAAGTGTATTTATAGAAACATCAAATAATTTTGACAACAATTTTAATGTTTCTGTATTAGGAATAGTGTCTCCTGTCTCCCATCTTGAAACCGCTTGCCTTGTTACATATACTTTTTCTGCAAGTTCATCTTGAGATAATCCATGTTTTGTTCTAAGTTCAAATATAACTTCTTTTGTTTCCATATACTATCACCTCATACAAATAATAGCATTTTTATTGTAAATCGCCAAGCAACTTACAGTTGCTATACTTCTGCAGATGTTTAATAACTTTTGAGAATTTAAAAATATTTGACATATAAAACTTTGAATATAAAATTAATTATTCTTTCCAAGACCATAAGGCAAAATATTTGTTCTTAGAGTATTCTATAATTTCTTCAAAATCGCCTTTGTTAAACACATTTAATGACCCCATCTGTTTTTCTTCATCTTTTTTATAACCCTGTTTTTCCATATAGTCATAAAGTGAGGCGTTAGTATTTGCAATTATAACTTTTGGGTGTTCCTGAATTTTAACATATTCTGTATCTGTAAATACAACTTTTGCAAAACCGTTTAAACTACTGAAAGGATTTATTGTATTAAATTTTAAGAAAGAAATAAAAGAGCCTATGGCTATAAAGATTATTATAAAAATAATACAAAATAAAGCTTTTGCCTTTCCTTTTACCATAAATCCACCTCCTGTTTTTATTTCAAAACAAATACTGAATTTCTATTTCGTCCCATATAAATAAAAATGACTTTTCATCTATTACTGCATTTGCAATTAATTGTTCAACACTGTCAAAGCTTTGTTCCACACCTTCTACCCATAAAGAAACATATTTTTTTGAACCGCTTTTTGAAATAAAACACTCTTTTCCATCAAATAAAAATTCTAATTCTCTGCCGTTATTAATCAAATAAACAAGTGCTGCCAAAGATTTTGTTTTAAAAAGTTCATCTACTATTAAGCTATATACTGTCATATACACCTCTTAAATTTTAACTAAAAAAGGACAGAAAAAACCTGTCCTTTTAATTTTATTCTTCAATAAGTAAAGTTATATTATCATTTGTTGCAAGACAAGCCGCATTTGCTTCGTCTGTATCAACATGGAATTCAAGCCAGAAATCATCACGCACTCTTACAACTACATCTGAAAAAATAGTTTTTCTTTCTTCTGTGTCAGCAAGTACGCTTACAATCTGACCATTTTCAACACCATATTTTTCAGCATAAGAAGGAGCCATATGAATATGTCTTTTTGCAACAATTACCCCTTCTTTTAATTCTACTGTACCATTTGGTCCTATTATTTTAACAGAAGCTGAATCAGAAAGATCCCCTGACTCTCTTATAGGCACATTGTTTCCAAGTCCAAGTGTAATGCAATCTGTTTTTGAAATTTCAACCTGTGTGCTTTTTCTGATAGGTCCAAGTATACGAACTTTTGGGAACGCCCCTTTAGTTCCTTCGATACGTACAGTCTCATTAGATGCATACTGACCAGGCTGTTTTAACTCTTTCATAACTGTAAGTTCATAGTCTTTACCAAAAAGAATATCTAAATCTTCTCTTGAAACATGAAGATGTCTTGCTGAAACACCAACAGGAATAGGTTCTCCTGATTTTTTAAATAAAAATTTATCCATAATTTATATACACCTCTTTTTTCTATATTTTCTTTGTTTAATAATACATTGAAATATACATAAATTTCAACTAAAATATATTTAAAAATAAAAAAAATTAATCTTAAGGTGAATTTATGAAAGAACTTATTATCACAAAAAACGATGAAAACCAAAGACTTGATAAGTTTTTGCTCAAATATATGAATAAATCCACAAAAGCCTTTATATATAAAATGCTCAGAAAAAAAAGAATTAAACTTAACTCTAAAAAGGCAGAGGGAAACGAAATTATAAAAGATGGTGACATTTTAACATTTTATATATCAGACGAAACAATATCATCTTTTATGGAAGAAAAAGTTTTGGAGAAAATAAAAATCCATTTTACACCCGTATACGAGGACGAAAACATACTTGTTGTTTTTAAGCCTGTAGGTATACTTTCTCACCCTGAAAAAAAAGATGATAAAAACACTTTGACTGACGAAATCTTGTACTACCTTTATGAAAAAGGTGAATACAAAAAAGACTCACCTTTTACCCCGTCTGTCTGCAATCGCCTTGACAGAAATACATGCGGTCTTATAATAGCTGCAAAAAATCTTATGGCATCACAAGAAATAAACAAAGCTATAAAAGAAAATAAAACAGAAAAGTATTATCTTACAGTTGTATACGGAAACACAAAAAAAGAGGATACACTAAAAGGTTATCACACTAAAAACGAAAAAACAAACGAAGTTATTATAACAGAGTTTGAAAGAGAAGGAAGCAAAGAAGCAATTACTAAATACAAAACTCTTAAACAAAAAAACGGTTACTCTCTCCTTGAGGTAAATTTAGTAACAGGACGCTCACATCAAATAAGGGCTCATCTCTCCTCTTATGGTTTTTACCTTATAGGTGACAGAAAATATGGTAAAAATAATATAAATAATATATTTTCAGAAAAATTTAATCTTAAAAACCAGTTCCTTATTTCGTACAAGCTTATATGGAAACAAAACGAAGGTCCTCTTTCATATCTTTATAACAAAACTTTTGAATGTAAAATACCTAAAGAACTTAAAACAATAACTGACTATATTTTTAATAATAATGTAAGTTGATTTTTAAAAAATATATGGTAAACTTTAAAAATAATAAAAATCTTGGAGGAAAACTATGGATTTAATAGGAATGACTATTGAGACTACAGAAATCGGTCTTGAAATAGTAAGCGGCTACCTTATTTCAATGGGTATTGACGGTATACAGTTTGAAGACGAAACAGACTTCTTTAATTTTATGGAAGAACCTGAAATTCGTTTTGACTATGTTGACGAATCACTTTTGGAAGGAAAAAAAGACTGTGGTTCAAAACTTACTTTTTATGTTGAAGATAATGAAGAGGGAAAAGAACTTCTTAAAGAAATAGAAAAAGGACTTATTGAGCTTAAGAAAAACGAAACGGAATTTGATTTGGGCTCTCTTAACATAACTTACCTTGAAGAAAAAGAACAGGACTATGCAAACGAATGGAAAAAATATTTTAAACCTTTTTCAGTAGGCGAAAAACTTATAATTAAACCTTCTTGGGAAGACCTTTCAGACGATGAAGGCAAAACTGTTTTAACAATAGATCCTGGCTCTGTTTTTGGTTCAGGAACACATGAAACAACAAAGTTATGCACCCTTTTTATAGAAAAATACATGAAAGAAAATGATACTGTGCTTGACCTCGGATGCGGAAGCGGTATACTTTCAATAGCTGCACTCTTACTCGGTGCAAAAAGCGCAGATGCTGTTGACATTGAAGAAAATGCTGTTGAAGTTTGTTATACAAATGCTTCTTTAAACAACATTTCAAAAGACATCTACACAGTAAAATCAGGAGATATACTTTCTGACAAAGAACTTGATTTATATTACAAAGAGAAAAAATATGACCTTGTAGTTTCAAATATTGTTGCAGATGTAATTATAGCTCTTTCTAAAAAAGTCCCAAATTATCTTAAAGATGATGGATATTATATTGCAAGCGGAATTATTTTGGAACGCCTTTTGGAAGTACAAAATGCTTTAGAAGAAAACGGATTTACAATTATAGAAACACAAACAGAAAAAGAATGGGCAGCCCTCGTATGTAAAAAGAAACAGAATTAAAAAGGAGATTTTATTTTGGATAGAAATTTTAAATCAGGATTTATAACACTTGTAGGAAGACCGAACGTAGGCAAATCTACACTTATGAATGCTTTAATAGGCGAAAAAATTGCTATTATTTCAAGCAAACCACAAACAACAAGAAATAAAATAACAAGTATACTTA
>CALWSX010000015.1 GCA_944384285.1 uncultured Lachnospiraceae bacterium | reverse complement strand
ATCCTGTTTCTTGGATAAGTAAAATCCGCAAGTGGAGTTATACCTGTATCCAAAACAGCAACAGTAACATTTTTTCCTGTATACCCTAAATTATCATTTCCATCAACATTAACAACTTTTCTTGAATCATACATTCTTTGTGTTAAAGTTGAGTTTTCAAAAAATGATTTTACAAATCTACAGCTTTTTAATCTCTTTATTTCTTTATTCCCAGCATCAACTACAAAAAAGTTAAATTCCGGCAATGAATATTTTATTTCGCAAATTTCACTTAAAGATTTTTGATCTTTACATTCAACTATTAATTCCATTTTATTCGCTCCCATAAGTTTATAATATAAGAGTATGTCTTTAGTTTAAATTATGATATTTAAATTATCATTTTTTAAAAAATAATTTAATAAAATAATAATTTATGATAAACTTTTATAAAAAAAATGTGGAGAATATAAAATGAAAATAATAATATCACCAGCTAAAAAAATGAAAATAGATAATGACACGCCATTTCTTTCTTCTACTCCTATATTCTTAAACGAAGCCAAAACATTATTAAATTATTTTAAAACTTTAAGTTATGAAGAAATGAAATCTATATGGCAATGCAACGATAAAATAGCAAAATTAAATTATGATAGATTTTTAAATATGGATTTGGGAAAAAATACTTCTCCCGCTCTTTTTTCTTATAAGGGTATCCAATACGACTATATGAACCCTAACGCATTTACAGAAGACGAGCTTTTATATTTAAATTCAAATTTACGTATTTTATCTGCCTTTTATGGCATTTTAAAACCTTTTGATAATATTGTGCCTTATAGACTTGAAATGCAATCAAAGATTGGTATAAATCCTTCTTCATCTCTTTACGATTTTTGGGGAGAAAAAATAGCAAAATCTCTTTTTAACGAAACTGACTGCGTTATAAATCTTGCATCTAAAGAATATAGCAAAACTATTTCAAAGTATTTAACCAATGATGTTAAATTTATTACATGTATTTTTGGAGAAGAAAAAGATGGAAAAGTTATAGAAAAAGGAACTCTTGCAAAAATGGCAAGAGGCGAAATGGTAAGATTTTTTGCCGAAAAAAATATTAAAAATTTAGCTGATATAAGATATTTTAATCGTCAAAACTATATTTTTTCTGAAAAATATTCAAATGAAACTACATTTACATACATAAAAAAAGACCTATAACCACAAGGTTATAGGTCTTAAATATTACTTAGCCATTAATCATATTCATAATTGATGCTTTAGAAGATGCACCAACTGAACGTTTTACTTCTGCACCATTTTTTACAAGAACAAGTGTAGGAATACTCATAACTTCATATTTCTGTGCAAGTTCTGGGCTTTCTTCGATATTAATTTTGCAAACTTTTGCAACATTTTGTTCTTCTGAAACCTGTTCAAGGATAGGACCAAGCATTTTACATGGCATACACCAATCTGCATAAAAGTCTACAAGTACCGGTGTTGTTGAGTTCATAACTTCCTGTTCAAAATTTGATTTATTTACTTTAACTGTTGCCATAATATTACCTCCTATTTATATATAAAAATTGTTTTTATTTATTATTTACTGTTGTAGTAATAATATCACAAAAAAAATAACTTTTCTGTGATATTATCACATTAGTATTATATTTTTAAAAGTTTTTTTGAATCAAGTATTTTTATCTTTCCTCTTGATAAAAGTACAAAATTGTCTGCTTGAAATTGTTTCAAAAGTCGTGTTATAACTTCTCTTGCCGTTCCTAAATCTCTTGCAAGCATTTCGTGTGTTATAGTAAGCTCATCACTGCCTGTTAATGACATGTGTAAAAGAAGCGCATCTGCAAGACGTTTTGCCATATTAGAAAAAACATACTGATTTAATACCCACATTGTATCTGAAAATCTTTCATTGACAAGAGATAAAGTATAGTTTTTTACAAATATATTATTCTCGTCTAAAGACTGATATACATTTTTAGGTATAATTACAAAATTTGTATCTTCCTCTGTTTCCATATTTACAGAAAAATTTAGATTTTTCATCATACATGATGCACTTAAAACGCATACATCATGATCAAGTAAACGGTAAAGAGTTATTTCACTCCCATTTTGAGAATTTATAAAAACACGCACTCGACCCTTAATAACACACATAAGACCTAAACATTCACTTGAACTTGTATGTATTAAAGTCCCTTTTTTTTGATTTACATACATTGCTTTATTTGTTACTGTTTGTTTTTCTTCGTCAGATAGATTTTTCCAAAAAGGTAAAATTGATTCCAAAGTATTCTCCATAAATTTATCCTCATTAATTTTTTGCTTATATTTCCCTTTTGATTATACTACAAAAATTAATATAAATAAACGAAATAATTTTTATAACTACCAATATTAAAAAGCAGACGATTTAAAATCGTCCGCCTTTTAATTTATTAGGTAGGGTATTTTATATTGATCATATGAAACGAGGACATGAACCACTTTCTTCAAGTTCTCTAAAAACTGTTTTAAGAATGCTGTTGTTATTAGCTGAACAACAAGATATACAAGCGCAAGAGTCATTTTTAAATGTGCTTATTATCTTATCAAGAGAACATGAAGTATTATTGTTGTAACGACATTTATCATTATTACAAGTTTCTATATTTTTCATATTAGTTACCTCCTTAGCGCTTGTTATGTGTATTACCTTTTCTTGATTATATTATACCAAAATTTTAAAGAAAGTCAATACTATTTAATAATAATTATTAATTAATTTTAATTTATATTTATAAAAATATTTTATAGATTAAAATTGTATTATCATACAATGTTATTTTTATAAAATGTATGATAATATATAGTAGTTTTAATACAATATGCTTTAGGAGGAAAACAAAATGAAAAAAATAATTTTTATTTGTTATGGAAACATTTGCCGTAGCACAATGGCAGAGTTTGTTTTTAAAGATATGGTAAATAAAAAAGGATTAAATGATAAATTTGAAATTAAATCCGCAGCTACAAGTACAGAAAATATAAACGAAGATATTCACCCAGGAACACAAAAAAAACTTAATGAAGTAGGAGTTCCTTTTACTCATAGACTTTCTGTACAGTTTAAAAAATCTGATTATGATCTTTATGACTATATCGTTTGTATGGACGAACTTAATTATAATGATCTTTTAAAAATCGTAGGTCATGACAAAGAACAAAAAATTGCAAAACTTTTAAGTTTCGCAGGCGAAAGCGCTGACATCGCTGATCCTTGGTTTACAGATGATTTTGATGCTACATATAATGATGTTTATAAAGGCTGTAAAGCTCTTTTAGAAAAACTTGAAAAAGAAATTTAAAAAATTTAGTGTGTACCAAAATATGATACACACTTTTTTTATAAATTAAATTTTTGAAAATAAATCATCAATTATTTTATTTATAAGTTTTGGCTCTGCACGACCTTTAAATTCTTTCATC
>CALWSX010000014.1 GCA_944384285.1 uncultured Lachnospiraceae bacterium | reverse complement strand
TTCTTATATTACTCATCATTTTAGTTGAATTTGCCTATAAAAATTTTTATAAATTTAAGGTAAAATATTATTTTCATACCCAAAATCTATTAATAAATTTTCCAAAGAAGCAGCTTCTCTTGCAAGAAAATCACATCTTTCATTCCAAACATTGTTTGCATGTCCCTTTCCCCAAATAAAAGTAACTTTATGGATTTCTAAAAGCATGAGCAGTTTTTCCCATAAATCTATATTTGAAGCTTTTTCATTTTTTGTCCTATACCAATTATTTTTCTTCCACTTTTCTGCCCAACCTTTGTTTATTGCATCTACAACATATTTAGAATCACTGTAAAGATTTACAATACAAGGTTCTTTAAGAGCTTCCAAGGCGCGTACTACAGACAAAACTTCCATTCGATTATTTGTCGTTAATTTATACCCTTCTGATATCTCTTTTCGTTTTCCGTTATACATTAAAACACAGCCAAACCCACCTTTTCCAGGGTTTCCTGAGCATGCCCCATCAGTATATATATCAACTGTTTTCATATTTTTCCTCCAAAATAAGTTTTGCAGACAAAATATCATCTTTAGTAGTTATTTTTATGTTTGAATAGCTTCCTTCAATTAATCTTACTTTTATACCTGATCTTTCAGCTAAGGAGGCATCATCTGTACCTGTAAAATTTTCTGTTTTTGCCTGTTCATAGGCTTTCAATATATCATTTTTATAAAACGTTTGTGGTGTCTGTATTTCAAAAATTTCGCTTCTTTTTAAAGTTTGTTTAATAAAGCCATCTTCGCCTACAACCTTTAAAGTATTTTTTGATTTTACTCCAAGGATTGCACCTGTTCCAATTTCCACATTATTAATCGTTTCCAAAATATCTTCTTTATTTACAAACGGACGAACACCGTCATGTATCAAAACAATTTCAGTGTCGTCCGATAAAGATAATAATCCATTATAAACAGAATCCTGACGTTCTTTTCCGCCTTGAACTATATTTTTAACTTTTGAAAATTTATATGTATTAACAATTTTCTGTACAGTATCAATACAGTCATGGCCTGTAACTATAAGAATTTCATCAATTTCAGGAAGATTTTGAAAAACTTCTAATGTATAAGCGATAATTGGTTTATTATTTAATTCGATAAACTGTTTTTTTATATTAGTTCCCATGCGGCTACCTGTCCCTGCCGCAACAATTATTGCTGTAATCATTTATCCTCCAAAAATTACGGTTCAAATTTCCTTGCAAATATCATTCTTCCTGCCGATGTTTGAAGTGCGCTTGTAACAACAACCATAATAGTTTGTCCAATATATTTGTTTCCACCTTCTACAACAACCATAGTACCATCATTCATATACGAAATACCTTGCGAATGTTCTTTACCTTGTTTTATGATGTCTACTTCAATTACTTCACCTGGAAGAAGCACAGGCTTAACTGCATTTGCAAGATCATTTACATTTAAAACTTTTACACCTTTAAACTCTGCAACTTTGTTTAAATTAAAATCGTTTGTAACAACATAAGCATCCATTTTTGATGCTAGTTTTAAAAGTCTTGAATCTACTTCAACTTCTTTATCCGGCGGACACTCAGTTACTTCAACCGGTATAAAAGGTTTTTTTTGCATTTCATTTAAAATATCAAGACCTCTTCGCCCTCTATTCCTTATAAGAGCGTCTGAAGAATCTGCTATGTGTCTAAGCTCTTCCAAAACAAAGTTTGGAATAATAATCTTTCCTTCTATAAATCCTGTAGACAAAATATCAATTATTCGACCATCTATAATTGCACTTGTATCTAAAATTTTAGCCCTTCCTTTTACAGAATTTTTGCTTTTTTCTCCTTTAAAATTAATTTCGTCTTTTTTTCTTGTAGCAACTCTAATACCTAAAATTCCAAAAAGTATATTAAGAATAATCACGATTAAACTGCCTAAAAAACCATATCCCATTATAGGGATACCTACTAAATTTGCTATAGCTAAGCCAGAAACACATCCAACTGCACCAGCTATTAATTCTTTTACAGACATTTTAACCATCTTGTCTTCAAAAAATGATAATTTTGATAAAATAATGTCGGTAATGACCGAAGATAATGTTATAAAAAATACTATACCTAAAAATACGGCTACAATAATAGGAATATAAAAAGGAATATCTGTAGATTTAGTAATAAATTCTAAATTAAATAAATTTCTAAATATAATATAAATAATTGCGGCAACAATAGAACTTAATACTATCCCAAACACTTTTTTCATTTGCTTTACCTCCTTTCTTATTTATTTTAGAGTAAATCTAATAATAAAAGTTTACCATATACTACATTTATTGCAAGTAAAAAAAGCACACTTATTATATCTAATTATTACAAATTGTTATAAATAAAATTAAATTATTTTTAAATTTCTAATATTATTCAACATATGCACGACGTAGCACGTTTTTTAAAACTATGTTTTGTAATTATCGTATTGACACCTATCTTTTTTTCTGATACATTAACTTTTGTATAATAATTTTTTATTTATGGAGGATTATATGTCTGAGTATAAAATTTTTAGCGATGGTGCTTGTGATTTAACTATTGATGAAATTAAAAGGCTTGGTATAGAGACTATACCTTTCTATGTATCTTTTGATGGTCAAAATTATAAAAAAGAGATATATGAAATTGGCCTTCCTGAATTCTATGATAAATTAATAAATGAAGATGATTTTCCAAAAACATCTCTTCCTTCTGTGAATGACTATATTGATGCTTTTGTTCCATATTTAAAAAAAGGAATGGATATAATCTGTCTTACAATTACTACAACATTAAGCGGATCATTTCAGTCTGCTCAGAATGCTTGCTCAATCCTTCAAGAAACATACAAAAATAATAAAATATGTATTATTGACAGTCGCTGTGCAACCGGAAGTCAGGCACTTTTACTCAATCAACTTTCTCTTATGCAAAAAGCAGGAATTACTTTCGACAAAATAGTTGAAAATATTAGTTCTCTTATTAATTCTGCAAGGATTTTCTTTATGGTTGGCTCCCTTAAACACCTTGAAAAAGGAGGAAGAATAGGTAAGCTTGCCGTTATTTCTGGGAAAATATTAAACATAAAACCACTTATAGAACTTAAAAATGGAGCTATTGATTTAATAGGAATTTGTCAAAGTAGAAAAAAGGGACTGCTTAAATTAATAAACAACACAAAAGAACATTTTATAAAAACAAATGAAAACCCTAATGACTATGTATTTACATTTGGAAACACAAACACTCCTGAAGAATCTGCTTTCTTAAAAGAAAATCTTCTTTCTGTATTTCCCAATATAGATATTTACGAATGGTCACAAATAGGCGCAACAATTTCCGCTCACACAGGACCATTTACAACAGGAATCTGCTTTATAAAAAAATTTGATAAAATTTTAAATAAATCATAAAAAAAAAATATTTTATTTATAAACTTTATATATTCTAACTTTATGATATAAATATTTAATGTTTTTAATCATTTTAAGGATTAGTTGATTTGAAAGGAATTCATAAAAATGAAATTAAAAAATCCCATGTTAGTAGTAACTGATATAGACAAGTCAGTTGATTTTTATAAAAAAGTGTTTGGACTCCATGTAATAATGGATTTTGGACCAAACAAAACTTTAACAGGCGGTTTGTCTTTACAAACAATTGAAACATATAAAGAATTTATAGGCACAAATAAGATTTCATTTGGCAGCAATAATTTTGAACTTTATTTTGAAGAAGATGATTTTGACAAATTTGCAGCGAAACTCAAAGACCTTAATATAGACTATATTCATCCTATCAAAGAACATTCATGGGGTCAGAGAGTAGTTCGATTTTATGACCCTGACAAACATATTATTGAAGTCGGAGAAAATATGAAAATCGTTTGTAAACGTTTCTTAGATAGTGGAATGACTCCGGAACAAGTTTCAGAACGTATGGGTGTACCTATGAAATTCATAAATGCCTGTATGAAATAACTTTCGATTTATTATTTATTAAAAAATATCCCCTCCTATGTTTTAAATATATTTATAAAACATAGGAGGGGTTTTATTATCTGTTTTTTTAATTAGCATTATAAAAAATGAGCCCGTAATAAAACGGGCTCATTAAAAACTTTATTCTGTTATATTAATAGGGATAAATTCTTCATAAATTATTTCTCCATCAGGACTTTCTTTTTCATAATAATAAATACCTTTTACTTCTTCAGGTTTTATTATACCAAGATTAATCATAGGATATTGTAAATCTACAGTTGTACCATCATTTTTACCATTTGAAGACATTGGATATACACGACCTTTTGTTGTTTCGATTGCCATACCTATTGTTCCCATAAATCCTGAATGTATAAACTCTTTAAGGTTTCCATCTTCACTTCTTAAATGAATCCCTATATCAAGAGGTGAGTAATGGAAATTATCAAGATAAACTGTTTTGCCCATATGTTCAAATGGAATATTAAAATTATAATCTTTTCCATAATTCTCATAATCAAGTGGAATGTCAAATTCCCAAACACCATTATTTTCAGGGCTTAATCCAAACACATCTGTAGGTTTTCCAGTATATAATCCATTAATCACTACATTAAGATTTTGACCTATATTTTGAATTTCATCTTCATCTCTTTGTGTTTCTACATGTATAACAAAATATACTCGCCCATCGTTTATGTCACTTACAACAAAAGCATTGTTACTTCCTGAATAACTATCATTTTTATCAAAATGAACTGTAAAATCATTTGTTTGAAGATAAACATCATCTTCATTGTATTTCATATTAATAGGATTTCCTTGTTCATCACTTAATGAAAATAAAATATAAAAATTTTCGTTATCTCCAAAAACACTTTCAGCCGTAACCGTTATATCTTTATCTGTGTCCGATATATTAAGATTTTTTGCAAGTTCTGATGTACTCCATTTATATATTTCAGAAGAATATTGATCAATTTTTGTAGTCATATATCCAAATACTGATATTGTTGATAATATAAGAACTGCAGCACATACTGCAATAACCTTTTTAACACGTAATTTTTTAGGTTTTGCTATTTTATTTGAATAAAAAATATTATTAAACATATCAGCCTTTTGTTCTTCTGATGGATTCATATTTTCAAACAGCTCCTTTAGGTCGTTTTTCATTATAATATCCCTCACTTTCTATTTGTAATTTAAGTTTTTTCCTTGCACGAGATAGATGGGTTTGGATAGTTGTTTCTTTTTCTTCTAAGATATGTGAAATTTCTTTTACTGAATACCCCTCATAATAATACAGGTACAATGGTAATTTATATTTTGAAGGTAAATTCATAATTTCATAAGTCAAATCCAAATCAATTTCTTTTTCACTATTTGAAGCCAAATTTACTATTTCGTCATAATCAACTCGTTTTTTTATCCAAAATGACTTAACTATGTCCTTACAATAATTTTTTGCACAAACAATCAAAAAAGCTTTTTCATGTTCACTGTCTTTAAATGACAGTTCTTTTTTTATAATTTTATAAAATATATTTTGTACAGCATCTTCAGCGTCATGGCTGTTTCCAAGATAAAAATAACATATCCTGTATACCATATCCACGTGCTTTTCATAAAGAGAAAAATAATACTCTTTTTTTTTCTCAAAATCCATATCACCACCACCCTTTCTATATCATACACGAATAAGAAAGCTATAATATTGCAAATTACAAAAATTTTTTTAATTATATTTTAAATTTCAAAATTAAAAAAGGGCTAAAAAGCCCTTTTTGTTTAAGTAGCAGTTCTTGTTGTAAAACCAATAAGTTCCTTATTTCTATCAAAGAGATAATATATTTTTGTAGCTCCCTGTCTTGGTCCCCTTTTCTCAAACTCAGAAATATCTCTCATAAAAAACTCTGCATAAGGAGAAGTTGCCTGATTCCAAATATGAAACATTTGTACATTTTTTTGTAATTCATAATTACTCTGCATATTGTATCCGAACACAAAATATTTTACCCCTGCTTCTTTTACTTCTGTATGTGGAATATATTCTTGTAAATTATAATCAGAAGAATAAAATCTCTCTATATTATACTCTAAAAGCTGTGAAAAATCATAATTACACTCTGTTATTGCAAATCGATATGCTCCATCTTCTTCAGTATCTTTTTCAAATTTTCCGATACCATATGCACATAAATTTGTTAAATCATCGAAAACCAATAAAGAAAATGTACTATCAAGTTCCTTACCCGGATATAAATAAGAGTATTCATCATCACTGCCAATTTCTCCGTTTGAACCTACAAGCATTGCCATATGGAAGCTGTCGTTAATATAATTATCTATTTCGTTTCCTATATTTGGAGTACCTTCAAAAGAAAAATACTTGGCATTTGGAACAAATTTTTGTACCTCATCAATTCTAATTAGGCATTTGCCTTCTTCATCTTCATAAAATACCGCATTAAATGTTACATTGTCCGAAGGTGTTGTCACATTTATTTCTTTTGTCCATTCGCTTGGTTTTACTTTATTATTCTTATCATTTCTTATTATTTTACCATTTGAATTTTTATTTGTATCTTTTTCATAATCTTCATTATCTTTGTTTGCAGAAATATCTGCACCCGAATTTTTTGTGGAATTGTTATTTGAGTTTCCGTTTAAAAATTTTGGTACAAAAACTACTGCTGCTATTATTACAATTATAAGAAGAACAAGTGAAATTATTAATTTAGATTTACCTTTTTTTACCGGTTTAACTTCTTCAATATTTTCCGATATTTCTGTTAAATCTGTTTTTTCTTCGTTTAAAGAT
>CALWSX010000013.1 GCA_944384285.1 uncultured Lachnospiraceae bacterium | reverse complement strand
CAATAAGACTAGACCTAAATACTATTTTAGGAGGAAGACTCCAATTTTTTATTTATGACACAAATAAAATATTTATACTTTTATCCGTACTTATTTTTTGTATATCCTATATACAGAGTTTTTTCCCTCCAGAAAGAACAAAAAAAATTTTGGGTAAGTTTAAGGGTATCTCTGCCAATATTCTAGCAGCTTTATTAGGTACCGTTACACCGTTTTGTTCCTGTTCTTCCATTCCTCTTTTTATGGGATTTACAAGTTCAGGACTTCCTATAGGTGTTACTTTTTCTTTTCTTATTTCTTCCCCTATGGTAGATTTAGGTTCACTTGTTCTATTAATGAGTATATTTGGAGCTAAAATTGCTGTAATATATGTTATATTAGGACTTATAATAGCCATAATTGGCGGAACATTATTAGAAAAATTAGGAATGGAAAAATATGTTGAAGACTTTATCAAAACTGCTAAAATCAGTGATAAGCCTTTGGAAGAACTTACAAAAAAAGATAGAGTTAATTTTGCAAAAAACCAACTTATATCAACTGTAAAAAAAGTAGCACCTTATATTTTTATTGGTGTTGGTATAGGTGCTATAATCCATAATGTGATACCAAAAACTTGGATAGAAAATATTTTAGGCAACAATAATCCTTTTGCTGTAATTCTTGCAACTGTTGTTGGAATTCCAATGTACGCAGATATCTTTGGGACTATTCCTGTCGCAGAAAGTCTTCTTTTCAAAGGCGCAGGGTTAGGTACAATTCTTTCATTTATGATGGCAGTAACAACTCTTAGTCTTCCATCAATGATTATGCTTAAAAAAGCTGTAAAACCTGTTCTTCTTGGAACATTTATTGCAATTTGTACTGTAGGAATTATTATAGTTGGCTATTTATTTAATATTTTTCAATATTTTCTTATATAAAATTAATATTTTGAAAGGAGTTTTTAATTATGGGATTATTCAGAAACTTATTTGGTTTAAAAAAAGAAGATAAAAGTACAGGCTGTTCTTGTAACAATAATATAAAAGAAAATGCAAGCTGTTCCTGTTCTAAAGAGGAAGTTAGAGAAAACAACTCTTGCTGCTGTTCTAAAGGAGAAGTTAATGAGGAAAAAACATTAAATTGTAAATGCGAAAATTCATCTAACAACAAAAAAATTCTTATACTTGGTCCAGGTTGTAAAAATTGTATTACATTAGAAAAAAATACAAATGATGCAGTTAAAAAAATGAATTTATCATTAGAAGTTGGACATATTACTGATTTTGCAGAGATAGCTAAATATGGAGTTATGAGTACCCCTGCTATCGTTTATAATGAAGAAGTTGTTTCTTATGGCAGAGTACTTTCTGTAGATGAAATCATAGAATTATTTGAAAAATTAAATATAAAAGGTTAATAATTATGGAAAATAAAAAATTATACTTTAATCATAAACCAAAAGTAGCTTTTATATGCGTTCATAACTCTTGCAGAAGTCAAATTGCTGAAGCATTAGGAAAAAAATTTGCAAGCGATGTTTTTGATAGTTATTCAGCAGGAACAGAAATTAAAAATCAAATAAATAATGATGCGGTAAGGCTTATAAAAGAAATATACAATATTGATATGGAAGATTCACAGTTTAGCAAACTTATTTCTGATATACCAAAACCTGATATTGCAATTTTTATGGGTTGTAATGTTAAATGTCCTTATCTTAAAGCTGAATATTCGCAAAATTGGGAACTCGATGACCCAAGTGGAAAAAATGATGATGAATTTAAATTAATAATATCAAAAATTGAAGAAAATATATTTAAACTAAAAGAGCAAATAGTTATAAAATAATTTTAAAAACCTGTTATTAAAATAACCCTATTTATAAGATTTAATTTGTCTTATAAATAGGGTATTTTTTATATTATCCTTATGAATACATATTTTATATGATGTATCAGTATAGATATATATTTATTTTATTACAAAAATTTATATATTTGAAAATATTTATAGCGTACTATTTATTAATATTAACTATTATTTTAAATAAAAAACCGTCCGTAAAAATACGGACGGTAAATATGGTCAATATTAAAAATTATTCGATAATTTCAACTACTGAACCAGCGCCTACTGTTCTACCACCTTCACGGATTGAGAATCTGAGACCAGGAGCCATAGCTACTTTTGTAATAAGTTCAACTGTCATTTCAACGTTGTCGCCAGGCATGCACATTTCTGTACCTTCTGGTAAGCTGATAACACCTGTAACGTCTGTTGTTCTGAAGAAGAACTGTGGTCTGTAGTTATTGAAGAATGGTGTATGACGTCCACCTTCTTCTTTAGTTAATACGTAAACCTGAGCTGTGAATTTTGTATGTGGGTGAATTGAACCTGGTTTTGCAAGAACCTGTCCTCTTTCGATTTCGTTTCTCTGAACACCACGAAGAAGAAGACCAA
The DNA here is from genome assembly GCA_944384285.1 of uncultured Lachnospiraceae bacterium. Lineage (GTDB taxonomy): Bacteria > Bacillota > Clostridia > Lachnospirales > Anaerotignaceae > CALWSX01. The sequence continues at coordinate 1,668 of CALWSX010000013.1, read as the reverse complement.
TGTTGTCACCAGCTTCAGCAAGGTCAAGAAGTTTTCTGAACATTTCAACGCCAGTTACAACTACTTTACGAGCTTCGTCTCTAAGACCAACGATTTCAACTTCGTCCTGAACTTTGATAACACCGCTTTCAACTCTACCTGTAGCAACTGTACCACGACCTGTGATTGAGAAAACGTCTTCAACAGGCATAAGGAAAGGTTTGTCTGTATCTCTTTCTGGGATTGGAACATATTCTTCGATAGCTTCGAATAATTCAACGATTTTGTCACCCCATGGGCCGTCTGGATCCTGAAGAGCCTGGAAAGCTGAACCTCTAACGATAGGTGTGTCATCGCCAGGGAATTCATATTCTGAAAGAAGGTCTCTGATTTCCATTTCTACTAAGTCAAGTAATTCTTCGTCGTCTACCATGTCACATTTGTTCATGAATACTACGATGTAAGGAACACCTACCTGTCTTGAAAGAAGGATATGTTCTCTTGTCTGAGCCATAGGACCGTCTGTTGCAGCAACAACGAGGATAGAAGCGTCCATCTGAGCAGCACCAGTGATCATGTTTTTAACGTAGTCAGCATGGCCTGGGCAGTCAACGTGAGCATAGTGTCTGTTAGGTGTTTCGTATTCAACGTGAGCTGTAGAGATTGTGATACCTCTTTCTCTTTCTTCTGGAGCTTTGTCGATATTTTCGAAGTCAACAACCTGTCCACAGTGATATCTGTTGAAAAGTGTTTTTGTAATAGCTGCTGTTAATGTTGTTTTACCATGGTCAACGTGTCCGATTGTACCAATGTTAACATGAGGTTTGGTTCTCTGAAATTTTTCCTTTGCCATTATAAATTTCCTCCTTAAAAATTAAGTTAGTTTAAGATGATATTTTCATAAATTAAAGTTCTATTTTTGTTCTCATACGAACAATTATAATCATTATACAAAAACGATTCTAAAAATGCAAGTACCTATTTAAAATCAATCCTGAGCTTTTCTTCCTGCAAGAACTTTTTCCTGGATTGTTTTTGGACAAGGTTCATAGTGGTCAACTTCCATTACGTAGTTACCACGTCCCTGAGTTCTTGAACGAAGGTCTGTTGCATATCCAAACATTTCTGAAAGTGGAACAAATGAACGGATAACCTGAGCACCGTTTCTTGCTTCCATACCTTCGATACGTCCACGACGTGAGTTAATGTCACCAATAACGTCACCCATGTAATCTTCAGGAACAGTTACTGTTACTTTCATGATAGGTTCAAGAAGAACAGCATCACCTTTTTTCATAGCTTCTTTGAAAGCCATAGAACCAGCAATCTGGTAAGCCATTTCTGATGAGTCTACGTCATGGTAAGAACCATCATAAACTTCAGCACGAACACCAAGTACTGGATATCCGCCTAAGATACCGCTCTGCATAGCTTCCTGGATACCTTTATCGATAGCTGGTATATATTCTTTAGGAATAGCACCACCAACTACGCTGTTAATGAATTCATAGTTGTTTTCTTCACCAGCTTCGATAGGTGAGAATTTAACTTTACAGTGACCATACTGACCACGACCACCTGACTGACGTACGAATTTACCTTCAACGTCAACAGCTTTTCTAAATGTTTCTCTGTAAGCAACCTGAGGAGCACCTACGTTAGCTTCAACTTTGAATTCTCTTAATAAAC
>CALWSX010000012.1 GCA_944384285.1 uncultured Lachnospiraceae bacterium | reverse complement strand
CATAAATAATATACATATCAGGTGAACATTTAATATCTTTATTACAGTAAATCAATCCGCTGTAATTAGATGTATCCACCTGCATTTCCAATGTCTTCTTGTAATATTTTCTTCTAAAATTATACTGAATATCATCTGGGTTTAATATATAAACCGACTTATTTATTGTATTATAAATTATGGAGCTGTCGTCTATTGCAAACATATTAAGAAACTTTCTTAAAGGAACATATATTTTGTTATCTTTTATTATAACCTTATTAGTCAGTTCCTCATCTCCGACATTGCATTTAACAATACTCTCTCCATCTTTAAATAAAAACTTCATCATAAAGTTTGGGTAGCCTTCAATCAAAGTAGAAACAAATATATAAGCCGTATTTGTTTTATTGTCTAGTCCATAATAAAACTCATTCATGCCTAATAACTCATTTACATATTCAAGGTCATAATACATAATTCCGTCTTCGTTAATAAAAGAGTGCTCAATATTAAAACAAACGGTATTTTCTGCTTCAGAAGCGGAGTTTTTTGTTTGTTCTTTATTTTCTAAATTTTCTAAAATTTTAACTAAATCATCAGACGCATATATGCTGCATGTGTTTGATATTAAAAGTGCTGATAATAACAAAAAGGCTATTCTTTTCATAAATACCACTCCCCTAATTTGTTAGAATAAACCCATATAGGTTTTTATCAGAAAAAACATTCCCTACAAAAATAATTATAACACAAATAATGAAGTATGATATATATTTTATTAGTATATAAAAGTATTTACAGCAATAAAAAATGCGATTTTAAATATAAATCAACTAAAATATATTTGCATTTTTAACGTTTATAATAATATTCACATCCAAAATTTTAGATTTGTATTATTTACTAAAAATATAAAGTTGTTAATAAAATATTCATAAAATATTTTGGAATGCATTTTTAACCATAAGCTCTTAAAAATTATGAAATAAGCACATATTTTTTAGAAATTTAAGTTTGAAATTAATTAAATATTTGTGTTTTTGTAATTTTCATGTGTTAATTATTGTGCTAATTTGTAAGTACATTTAGTGATGTATTAAAATTCACTTGAATTTTTATTACATTTAGTATAAAATGAATTCCGTGAATTACGTCATTTTATGGACTATATTAAACTTTTAATCATAAGTCATGGTTACTGTTAACAAATTTTATTTAGTAAACAATAAAAATAATTATGTAAATGTTGTTGTTAATTAAATAGTAATGGCTCTTTGTAGCCATTAATATATATTAAGAAAGGAAGTTATAAAATGAAAAAACGTATCTTATCTTTGGCAGCTATATCATGCCTCGTTCTGTCTTTGACAGCTTGTGGTGGAGGTAATGCATCTTCATCAGCTGCATCAGCTTCAGCAAGTGCATCAGCTTCAGCAAGCACATCAGCTGTAACTTCAGCAGAGACATCAGCAGAAACTACTTCTACAGAAACAACTGACAGTGAAATGCCTACATTAGAAGACTATTTTGAGTCTGATATAATGCAAACTGCAATTGGCACAACTTTAGAGCAGTATGAAGCACAAGGTATAAGCGCTGCAGTATATGCTGAAGGTGATGAGCTTCACTACGACTTTACTATGAAAGATATTGAAACTACTGAGGAAGACAGAGCTACTTACGCAGATGCACTTAAGACAAGCATGGAAGCTAATGCTGCATCTTTCACAGACATAGCAGTTCAGGTAAAAGAAGCTGTTGCTAATGAAGTTATAGTTGTTGTAGTTAGCTACTATGACGGAGCAGGAAATGAAATCTATACTCAGTCATTTTCTTCAGCTGACGCAGAATAATTCTAAATGCTAATAGTGCCGTATTATACGGCACCATATTTTTATAGTATTAATTTGTAATATTCATATAACCGTTTTGAATTGAAATTTTATGTATTTTCATTCAACAGAAAGCATATTATTCTACTTAATTTATAGTGTATTTTTAAATTTTTCCTTTTCCAAATAAATATAAATTTGTATTGATTTATGTCAATATTTCTGAATTATGTTTATAAAAATTATTTTCTCTTAATTATTTTAATAACTTAGTCGTATTAAATTTATACTTTCCCAAAATTTCAAAACGAATTATACAATTAAATTTTTAAGTGTTTTTGCTGCTGCGCTTATTGGGTGCTGTTTATCATACACCATACATATATGTCGTTGAGGAATTTCTTCTTTTAAATTTATCCGAATAATTTGGTTTTGACTTATTGCCTCCTTAGACATTGTTTCAGGTAAAAAAGCAAGTCCTAACTCACTTTTTACTAATTGTAAGATTTGGTCTGTAGTTGCTACTTCTATATCTGGATTTAACTCGACACCATTAGATATGAATAGTTGGTGATAAAACTTATATGTCGTTGTTTCTTTAGCAAGGCAAATTAAAGGATAGTTTTGCAAATCATTAAGCGACAGTACTTTATCTTTTAATGAGGTAAAAGTATTACCACCAACAAGAATATCATTAAATGGCTGTAGCTGTATTTCTTTTAAAGGCGGCTCAACATTTATAGGAGTTGAAACAACAGCAAAATCTATCTCTCCATTTTTAACAGAACGTACTGCTTGAGGCGTTGAGTGATTATATATCTTTAAGCGGATTTGTGGATAATTCTTATGAAAGTATTTTAGTTTTTCAAGAAAGTATATATTTAATGCAATTTCACTTACTCCAACAGATATGCTTTCGTGCTCTAAACCAGAGTTGGCATTTAATTAAGATTCAGCTTTCTGTATCTGTGTAATGGCAGAAGC
>CALWSX010000011.1 GCA_944384285.1 uncultured Lachnospiraceae bacterium | reverse complement strand
ATTTATTAATAAACTGTGCTGGATTAATGTTACTTGGTTATCCAGATAAACAAGAATATGAAGAATGGGATAGAATGATAGATGTAAATATAAAAGGAATTCTTACAGGAACAAAAGTTGTTCTTTCAGACATGATTAAAAGAAATGAAGGAACTATCATTAATATCAGTTCTATAGCAGGTCGTAAAACATTTGATAACCATTCTGTGTACTGTGGAACAAAATATGCGGTTCATGCAATTACTGAAAGTATGCGCAAAGAAGTTTCTGGAAGCAATGTAAGATTTATTGTAATTGCTCCAGGAGTTGTTGAAACACCTTTATTAAGTCATACATCAAATGAGGAAATTAAAAATAATTATAATCATTGGAAAGAAAGTATTGATGGCGGCCTTGATGTATCACAGATTGCCGATTGTGCATTGTTTGCGTATAAAATGCCACAAAATGTGTGTGTAAGAGAAATTGTTATTGCAAAAACAAAGCAAGAAGATTAAATTTATAAGTAAAAAAATAAACCTGTACAAACTGGTTATGTACAGGTTTAAAATTTTATAAAATTTATTTTATAAACAAAAAGCCAGTGTCTAAAAACACTGGCAAATAATAGTTTTATATAGAAAATATTATAATATTTATATTATATATTAAAGCATTTCTTTTCTGAGTTCTTCAGGGGTTTTTGGAGAAAGAAGTCCTGGTACAATATCGAATACAGTTTTAGCGCCAACATCTCCATTTTTAGAAAGTCTATAAGCAGCACGAGCATAAGCAACTAAAACACTAGCTGTAAATTCAGGATTTGAGTCAAGTTTTAAAGAATATTCAATAACTTCTTTATTGCCATTTCCAGTTTCGCCGCTTACAATTACAAAGCCTCCATGAGGCATTTTTTTATGGTCTCTATCAAATTCTTCTTCTGATATAAAGTTTACAGTTGTATCATAATCTGAGAAATAGTTTGGCATTTCTTTTATAGTTTTTTCAATATAAGCCTTATCAGCATTTTCATGAGGAACTACATAGCATACTCTTGTATGTTTATCTCTTGTTGTAAGTGTAGACATACTTCCCATTCTTGCTTTTTCAACTGCTTCATCAACAGGAACAGTATATTGGATAGCTTTTTTTACACCATCAACTCTTCTTATAGCATCTGAATGGCCTTGACTTACGCCTTTACCCCAAAAAGTACAATATTCACTTTTTGGAAGAATAGATGAACCGTATAATCTGTTTAAAGAGAAAAGACCTGGGTCCCAACCAACTGAAATAATGGAAACAGTATTACCTTTTTTAGAAGCCATATCCATTTTTTCAAAATATTCAGGTATTCTTGCATGAGTATCGAAGCTATCAATAACATTAAATCTTGAAGCAAATGAAGGCCCCTGAACAGGAAGGTCATTAGCTGAACCACTGCAAAGAATTACAACATCTATTTCATCTTTATATTTATCAATATCATCAACATGGTAAACATTAACTTTACCTTCATCAATTATAATGCTTTTTGGGTCTCTTCTTGTAAAAACTCCGAAAAGTTCCATATCATCATTCTGCTTAATTGCATTTAAAACACCTTTGCCGACATTACCATAACCAACAATTGCAATTTTCAATGAAATTCCCCCTTATAAAAATTTTGTATAGAAATTCTAACATTTTTTTTTTGATATTGCAATTTAAAATTTTAAAAATCGAGTATTTTTTACTATTAAAATTATTTATTTTATTATACACTTTAATAAATTATTTTACGAAAGGGGTTTTTTTGATGGATATTGATTTAAAAGGCAGAAGTTTTTTGACATTAAAAGATTTTTCAGAAAAAGAAATAAATTATCTTTTGACTCTTGCATCTAAACTTAAACAAGACAAAAAAGAATGTGTTTACAACTATAATCTTCTTAATAAGAACGTTGCATTAATTTTTGAAAAACCATCAACAAGAACAAGAGCAGCTTTTGCTGTAGCTGTTGCCGATGAAGGTGGACATTCAGAGTTCCTTAATTCTAACGATATCCAGCTTGGTCACAAAGAAACAATCGAAGATACAGCAAGAGTTTTAGGTAGAATGTTTGATGGAATCGAATTCAGAGGATTTTCACAAAGAAACCTTGAAATATTGGCAGAATATAGTAAAGTTCCTGTATGGAACGGTTTAACAGATGAAGACCACCCAACACAGGTACTTGCTGACTTACTTACAATTAAAGAACATTTTCACAAACTTAAAGGAATAAAATTTGTTTATATTGGTGATGGAAGAAACAATGTTGCAAATGCTTTAATGATTGGAGCTTCAAAAGTTGGTATGGACTTTTATGTATGTGCTCCAAAATCATTATTCCCTGACGAAAAACTTGTTGCACAGTGTATGGAATATGCAAAAGAATCAGGTGCTAAAATTGAAATTTCAGACTCAACAGATATTGTAATAGGTGCTGATGTTATTTATACTGACGTTTGGGTTTCAATGGGTGAAGAAGCAAAATCAAAAGATAGACTTGAACTTTTAAAACCATATCAGGTTAATGAAGCTTTAATGGAAAAAACAGGAAATAAAAACGCAATATTTATGCATTGTCTTCCTGCTGTAAGAGGAAATGAAGTTACTCATGAAGTAATTGAAAGTGAAAATTCTGTTGTATTTGATGAAGCAGAAAATCGTTTACATACAATTAAAGCTGTTATGGTTGCAACTTTAGGCAAATAATTTTTAGATTTATTAGACCGCATTTATGCGGTCTTTTTTATTATCATTTTAAATTTTAATACCATTTATTTATAAAAAATGTTATTATTAAATATAGAAATTTATTATAATTAATTATTAATATACAGAAGGGACTTAATATGGAAAAATTATTTTTAATTGTTATTTTTTTACTTATAATAATATTGTTTAAACTTTATTCATTATCAAAAAAACAATCACAAAATAGTTTAAGTGAAGAAATTAAAGATTTAAAATCAAACTACGAAAATTCAAACAGTATTTTAAGGAAAGAATTATCAGAAAATATATATTCAACAGTTGGAGCATTCTCTAATTTATTAAATGAAAATCAAAAATCTTTTGAAAAAACTCAATCAGAAATATTAAAAGAATCAAATAACAGAACTTTAGAAAATATTGAAATAATACATAAAAGCATGAATAAACAAATATCTCAAATGAATATTTCAATAGAAGAAAGACTTAAAACATTTTCTCTTGAAAATGAATCAAAGCTTGAAAACATTAGAAAGACAGTAGAAACAAAACTTACATATATTCAAGAAGATAATAATAAAAAACTTGATGAAATGCGAAATATTGTTGATGAAAAACTTCAAAAAACTCTTGAGGACAGAATTTCAAAATCTTTTGAACTTGTAAATACACAATTAGAACAAGTTTATAAAGGGCTTGGAGAAATGCAGACTCTTGCAAACGGTGTAGGGGACTTAAAAAAAGTATTGTCTAATGTAAAAACAAGAGGGATTTTGGGTGAAATTCAGCTTGGAGCAATTCTTGAAGAAATACTTGCTCCTGAACAATATGATACTAATGTTGTTACAAAACGAGGAAGTAAAAATCCTGTTGAATATGCGGTAAAACTTCCTTCATCAGATGGAAAATATATTTACCTCCCAATAGACTCAAAATTTCCATCAGATGCATATATAAATCTTACAGATGCTTATGACACAGGAAATAAAGATACAATAAATGAAGCTGTTAAAATGCTTATACAAAGGGTTAAATCTTTTGCAAAAGACATAAGCGAAAAATATATAGATATTCCAAATACAACAGATTTTGCAATAATGTTTATTCCTTTTGAAGGACTTTATGCTGAAATTGTAAACAGAGGGCTTGTAGAGGAACTTCAAAAGTCTTATAAAATTAATATTGCAGGGCCAAGTACAATGGCAGCACTTTTAAACAGTCTCCAAATGGGATTTAGAACACTTGCAATTCAAAAAAGAAGTAGCGAAGTATGGGAAGTATTGGGTGCTGTTAAAACAGAATTTAATAAATTTGGAAATGTTTTAGAAAAAACTCAAAAAAGACTTGAAGAAGCAAATAATGAACTTGATAAATTAGTCGGAGTTCGTACAAGACAAATTCAAAGAAAATTAAAAGATGTTGAAACATTAAGAATAGATGAATCTGAAAAAATATTTTCAAATGTTGATTATATAGACGATGATTTGGATTTATAAATTTTTAGATTTTTATCTTTAAGGTGATTAAAAATGCAAACTATAGAAGAAGCTCTTAAAAAATTGGAAAAATCAAAATTTAGATCAAAATTCAAACTTAATGATGATGATAAAAAATATATAGAACAAAAGGGGATAGATGTTATCAGAAAACATGCAGAAGATTTTGTAAAAAACAGACTCTCTGCAGCAAATATAGAAAATGATGGAAAACAAACTCCAACAAAAGGTCACCCTGTTTTCAAAGCTCAGCATGCAACAGCTTGTTGTTGCAGAAATTGCTTATATAAATGGTACAAAGTTCCTATAAAAAAGGAACTTTCAGAAATTCAACAAACTAAAATAGTAAACCTCATTATGGCTTGGATAGAAAATCAATTAAAAAAATAAAAACAGACTTTTAAAGTCTGTTTTTTATTTATCTCTATATTGCAATATCTGGGTGATGTGCATGAAAATATTTTACAAATTGTATGTAAAAAACTATTGAAACTATAAATGTAAGAGCTTCCGAAATAATTTGTGCCCAAATCAATCCTAAAACACCAAAAGTATAGTTTAAAATAAACAAAAGTGGAATTTGGAAAACACCTTGTCGGCACAAAGATAAAATAAGAGATTGAACTCCTTTTCCTATAGATTGGAACATATAGTTCATTTGAAAATTTATTATTATAAAAGGTACGGATAAGCAAATAATTCTAAGAAAAACGCTTCCCATTTCTATTGTTTGGGCATCATTAATAAATATTTTTATTATTGTAGGTGAAAAAATTTCAAAAAGGACTATACAAAAAGCAGCAAAGACTATTCCGGTTAACATGGAGCATTTAGCAACACTTTTCATTCGGGAATAATTTTTTGCAGCATAATTATATGCAACTAAAGGCATCATTCCTTGACACAATCCAACAGCCACATTTAAAGGCAAAAGGTCTACTCTTTTAATTATTCCTATTGCTGCAATAGTAATATCACCATACATGGACGCGAGGTTGTTCATAATTATTGCCGCACTGCATGCTAAAAATAAACCTAACGTTGAAGGAAATCCGACAGAAAAAACAGATATTAAGTGTTGACGCTTAGGCAGTATTTTTTTAATGTCTGCAGAAAAAACAGTTGAGCCTCTAAGTTTTAAAAATTTAATTGAAAAATATATTAACACATAAACATTTGATAACATGGTTGCCAACCCGGCACCTAAAACTTCATATCCTTCTGGCAAAATAACAAACATAAAAATCGGATCAAGAATAATATTTAAAATCCCGCCGGAACCAAGCCCTATGCTAGATTCTTTTGCATACCCCTCACTTCTCAAAAAATATGCCATCGTCATATTAAGTGTTGAAGGAATACCACCTATAACTATTACCATAAAAACATATTGAGAAGCATAATTTATTGTATTATTGCTTGCCCCAAGCATACGTAAAATAGGATCCATAAATATAAAACAAAAAATTGAGTATAAAAGAGCTATTATAATCGAACCATAAAAACTAAAGGAGGAAACTCTTTTGGCGTTTTCTCTGTCATTAACACCCAAAAGTCTTGAAACAAGGCTTCCGCCTCCTACACCAAAAAGATTTGATAAAGCACTCATTATATAAAATAAAATATATGAGAGAGAAACAGCGGCAACTTTTAAAGGGTCGTTTGATCTGCCGATAAAAAATGTATCAGCTAAGCTGTATATCATTGCTATTAGTTGGCTTATAATTGTTGGGATCGCAAGAGTAGCAAGCGCCTTAGGTACAGGCATGCTTTCAAATATTTCTTTTTTATCGTTCATTTTTGTTCTCCTTAAAATTATTTATACCTGTTTCAATATTTTCTAAAGATGTTTCTAAAAATTTATTAAATTCTGATTGTTGATCTAAAGATAATTTATTTAATAATAAATCTTCAATTTCATCTCCTATTTTTCTTAAAGATATTTCTAAATTAAGTGTTTTTTCTGTTGGAAATATTAAACTTTTACGAGTGTCTGAGGGATCTGTTTTTCTTGTTATAAATTCTTTTTCTTCTAATCGTGAAATAATTCCTGCAATTGTAGATTGAGAAAGATTAAGGTTATTAATTAAGTCACATGCTGTCATATCCTTTTTTTCTTTATTTCTTAATATATATTTAATTGCGTCATATTGTGTTGATGTAAGGCCCAATTCTTCTAATCTCATATTTTTATAATAAATAATAAAGTTGCTTAGTCTTACTATATTACAAGCAGTTAAATATTTATTTTTCATATTTTACATATTCTCCTTATAATAAATCGCATACTATATATCGCATACGATTATTATATAAACCTTTAATTTAATAGTCAAGCATTTAATATAAATTGAATTTGTATATATAAAAGCTTAATTTAAAAATTTAATCTTTCATTTTAAGATATCTTTTTGTAAATTAATAATTTTTGTGTTTACCTTTTGATTTGTTTGTGATAATATATACACTAATATATTATGTTTATTTTTAGAATTGTTTTTACGAGGTATTTTGCCATGATAAGAAGTATGACAGGTTACGGAAGAGGAGAATTTGAAACTAACTGTAGAAAATTCACCGTTGAAATTAAATCAGTAAACCATAAATACAATGATTTTTCTGTTAAACTTCCACGTTCTCTTTTTTATTTGGAAGATGAAATAAGAAAATATCTTTCTTCACGTATAAAAAGAGGAAAAACGGATATATATATTTCTTTTGAAACCTTTTCAAAAGATGATATAGAAATTACTGTTAACGAAGTTCTCGCAGAAATGTTAGTTGAAAAACTTAATTTTTTGAAAGAAAAATATAATCTTTCATCAAATGAAACTTTATCTCTTGTTACTAAATTTCCTGATGTATTAACTGTAGAAAAGAAGAATGAAGATGAAGATGAAATTAGAAAGTCTATGTTTCAGGCTATAGACATTGCTCTTGAATCTTTTGTAAAAATGAGAGAAAAAGAGGGCGAAAATTTAAAAAATGATATTTTAGAAAAAGTTAATGTAATTGAAGATACTGTAAAAAATATAACTCTTCTTTCAGAAGTAGTTGTAGAAGAATATAAAAACAAGCTTGAAACAAGAATAAACGAGCTTTTACAAAAATACGAAATTGATGAGCAAAGACTTGCGACAGAAGTTGCGATTGTTGCTGATAAATGCTGCATTGATGAGGAAATAACAAGACTTAAAAGTCATATTATACAAATGCGAGAAATTCTTCATAATGGAGGACAGATAGGCAGAAAACTTGATTTTGTAGTTCAGGAAATGAACAGAGAGTCAAATACAATAGCATCAAAATCTAATGATATAAGAATTACAAATTATTCAATCACATTAAAAAGCGAAATTGAAAAAATAAGAGAACAAATTCAGAATATAGAATAAAATAAAGAGGGACAATTATGAAAAGTAAAAAAGGAGTTCTTGTTATAGTATCAGGTCCGTCCGGTTCAGGTAAAGGCACGGTTGTTGCTGAACTTGTTAAAGAAGATAATTTTTTTTTTTTTATATCTGCAACAACAAGAAAACCTCGTAATTATGAAGTTGACGGAGAACATTATTTTTTTAAAACCGAAGAAGAATTTAAAAAAATGATTGAAAATAATGAATTGCTTGAATGGGCAAACTTTTGCGGAAACTTTTACGGGACACCAATTTCGTATGTTAAACAAAAACTTGATGAAGGCAAAAATGTTATTCTTGAAATTGAAGTTGTAGGGGCATTAAAAGTAAAAGAAATATACAACGACTGTATTCTTATTTTCCTTATTCCTCCAAATATAACAGAACTTTCAAGAAGACTTGCAAACAGAGGAACTGAAGACGAAGAAACAATTAAGAAAAGAATAAACAGAGCAGTTGAAGAAATAGAAATTGCTCCAAAATATGATTATGTAGTTGTAAACGAAGTTGTTGAACAAGCAAAAACGGATATTAAAACAATTGTTTCCGCAGAGCTTATGCGTTATCACAGATTAAAAGAAACAATAGATTTATTCACATATAAAGGAGAGAATTAAAAATGTTAAGACCATCTTACAGTGATTTGCTTGAGGTATTAAATAACGGAGAGGATACTGCTGATGCTATTGGAAGCAGATATACTATAGTAATAGCTGTTGCAAAAAGAGCAAGACAGCTTGTAGATGGAGCTATTCCTCTTGCAGAAGGTTGTAAAGTAAATAAACCAGTTTCAATTGCTGTTCATGAATTATATGAAAAGAAAATTCAAATAAAACAAAAATCAAAAAATGACGATAAAAAAGCAATTATGGAAAATATCCATGCAAATGAAACAGAAGATTTTGTTTTAGACAGTGATTTATCATATGGTTTAGATATGGATATGGATTTAGATACAGAAACAGAAGATTTTGAATAATTACACTTTTAAAGCCCTGCTTTTAAAAAAAGCTCGGCTTTTATTGTATTAAGAGGTATATTATGTTTGCAGAAATTATATTAAGTATTAAACATTCAGATATTGATAAAATATTTGATTATCATATACCCAAACATCTTGAAAAAATTATATCATGTGGCATGAGGGTTGTTGTACCATTTGGGCATGCAAACATCAAAACAGAAGGTTATGTAATTTCTATTAAAGAAAACACAGATTATGAATCAGGTAAAATTAAAGAAATAATTGAATGTTTAGACGAGGTTCCTATATTTAATGATGATATTATAAAGCTTTCGATTTGGATGAAAGAAAAATATTTTACAACAATAAGTTCTTGCCTTCAAACTGCAATGCCACCTGGAATAAAAGTAAAGACGTTTAGATATTACCGTATAATTTCAAATAAATATGAGAATTTAAACGAAAATGAAAATAAACTAATTTCGTTTTTTTCTGATGAAAAAAAACAAATAGAATACTCTGAAATAAAAAAAGTTTTTAAAACAAAAACAAACGATATTTTGAATTCTCTTATAAAAAAAGGCATCATTGAAAAAATAGAAAAAACAAATAAATCCTCTTATATAAATAAAATAAAGTATATTTTACTAAATAATGATATAGAAAAAAATATACTTACAAAAATAAAAGAAGATAAAAGAAGTCCTAAAAAAGCTTTTTTAATAGATCTTTTATCAGAAAATAAAAAGTTAAAATTAGAAACAATAAAAAAAGATTATAAAATATCAGATTCTACAATAAAAACTCTTTTAAGTCAAAATATAATTTATTTAGAAGAGAAAGTAGAAAAACAAGAAGATCTATATGAAGAAATATCTGAGGAAAAATTAATTTTAAACACTGAACAAAAAAATACTTTTGACTTTTTATGTAAAGTACTTAAAAATGAAAATAAAAAACCGGTACTTATACATGGAATAACAGGAAGTGGGAAAACAGAAATTTATCTGCAAATTATAGAAGAAGTAATTAAGCTTAAAAAAGAAGCGATTATTCTTGTTCCTGAAATTTCACTTACTCCTATGATGGTTGATAGATTCCAAAAACGTTTTGGTAATAAAATAGCACTTTGCCATAGCAAATTAAATGAGAAAGAAAGAAAAGAAACTTTTAAAAAAGCTCAAAATGGAGAGGTATCAGTTGTAATAGGTGCAAGATCAGCAATTTTTACACCTTTTAAAAATCTCGGAATTATTATTGTCGATGAAGAGCATGATTCAAGTTATAAATCACATACAAATCCTAAATATAATACAGTAGAAACAGCTGAAAAAAGATGTAGTCTAAATGATGCTTTACTTGTTTTAGGGTCTGCAACACCATCATTGGAAAGTTACCAAAAAGCTGTAAATGGTGAATATTTTTTAAAGACTCTTAATAAAAGGGCAAAGGAAAATGAACTTCCGCAAGTTCAAATTGTAGATATGAGAAAAGAGCTTCAAAATGGAAACAAAAGTATTTTTAGTAATGACTTATATAATGCTATTAAAACCGCATTAAATAATAAAGAACAAATTATACTTTTTATTAATAGAAGAGCTTTTTCTTCTTTTATTTCATGTAGAAGCTGTGGTTATGTACTCACTTGTGAAAATTGTAATGTATCTTATAAATATCATAAATATGATAATAAGTTAAAATGTCATTATTGTGGTAAAGAAATTGACGTACCTGAAATATGTCCAAGTTGTGGTTCTAAGTACATAAAATATTTTGGAACAGGAACTCAAAAAATAGAAGAAGAAATAAACAAACTTTTTCCTAATGCAAAAGTTTTGAGAATGGACAGAGATACGACATCAAAAAAGAATGCCATGCTTAAAATTTTAAAAGATTTCCAAGGAAATAAAGCAGATATATTAATAGGTACTCAAATGGTAACAAAAGGACATGATTTTAAAAATGTTACAGTTGTTGGGATAATAGCTGCCGATTTATCATTAAACACGGGTGATTATAAAGGTACAGAAAATACTTTCCAACTTATAACCCAGGCAGCAGGG
>CALWSX010000010.1 GCA_944384285.1 uncultured Lachnospiraceae bacterium | reverse complement strand
TTTTTTTCTTTTGCAATTTTTACCATTTCATTTATTGCATTTTCGTCTAATTTTGTAATTCTTCTGTCTTCAAGGAGTTCTTTTTTTCCATTTTTATATTCAATAACCCCAAAACAATCACCTATTTGAAAAACTTCCAAATCATCTTTTATTTCTCTGAATATTATGATACATGCTGAAGGACAATCATCATAATTTATTTCTTTACTTAAAGACATAAAATATTTTTCAGCATCTTTTAAAATCTTTTTTAATAGTTCTTCAGTAGAAATATTTTCATTTTTCAGTTCTTCCATAAGACACTTTTTTACAAATTCTGCAAACCATGCTGCATCTGTACTTTTTTGTGTATATTTTTTCCCGGTAAGCCCTGTTGCACCGTCAATTACAAACATAAAATTTTCACCATATCCAAAACCATCTTCAAGTGGTTTTACAGAGGGAAAACACCCTTTGTCTATACATAATAACAAATTAATACTCCTCCTATTATTATTAAAAGACCTATTATAAAAACAGCTGCATATCTTTTTAAATTTTCTTTTTTTGAATTCAAAACTATTCCAAATCCGGCAAAAACACATAAAAGTGTACCAAAAAGCACTATGATAAGGCCAGCTGCACCAGTAAATGAAATAGATGCTAAATTTGAAGCTATGTTAATTGTACCTATTGTAAAACTTATGATCCCTGCAAAAAGCCCTAAAAATTCGAGGTTTTTTGTTTGTGCATTTTCTACTTCATCCATTTTATTTGTTATTCTTTGAGATTTTTCATCTATTTCGACAAATTTTTCAATTAGTTTTGATTGCTGACGCATAGCAGTTATTCTTACAAGATATGTTTGATAGTAACTTATTCTTAAAGAATATTCATCTCTTGTCGAATCTTCACAATCTATTGCTTTTTTAACATTTGAAAGAGCATTTTTAAAATCTCCTTCTATTGCCAAAATTCTTCCTAGTGTACAATAAAACTTAGGATGAGCTATATTTTTTGGACTTTCAGAAGCAGACTCCATTATTGCAACCTCAACATTTGTATGGGCATCTTTTAATAATTTTATGTTTTCTTCATTATCCAAAGTAATTTTTTCTTCTTCAAAAGCCTGGGCTACAAGATCTGAAAAAAGATGTCTTGCGCCATAATTAAAATCCATTTTTTCAATATTGGATCTTGCTATATTTAAAACACCTAATAAATCCTGTTCAAAATCAAGGTCAACATATTGGAGTAATCTTAAATGTGTAAACAAAGGATTATCAGAAAACTCTGTTCTATAAGTACGTATAATTTTTCTTTGTTCATCAAAATTTTTCATATGTCTATGATATGTACAAAGCAAAGCAACAAGTGAAAGTCTGTCTTTTTTAGTTAATTCTGTATTATTTTCCAAAAGTTCATTTGCTGCTTGAATATATAATTTTGAATCTTTTTCCAAAGACAAATTATTTATTTTCTTTTCAAAAGACCTTGTCCTTTCATCAGGGAGATTTGATATTTTATTAAGAAGTTCTTCCGATTTATTATTTAACATATTTTCCTCCAAACAAAATAACCTCAACTTTTCTTTTATTTTTTGATTATATACTTTTTACATCAATAATTCAACGATTTACACAATTTACAAACATATTCCCGCTTAAATTTTGACCGTTTTACAAAAAACAAAACATGATAGTGTGCGTATATAAGAGTACACTAAAAAAATAAAACTATTATTTTAGTTTTTAATTATATGAAAGGGGTATTATCTATGACATTTTATAGTGCATTACAGTTAGATCCTGCTATATTAAAGCAAAAAATAAAAGAAAACACATCTACAAAAGAAAAAAACTGGTTTATTAAAGTTATTATCGTAAGAGCTGTACTTATTGTTCTCTTTGCAATTATTTTTATTTCATTATTATCCCGTTTATTCGGCAATGAAAACAGCGCAATGGCTGTTGTTTTATTTTGTACACTATTAGGCATTCGTTTTGTTGATTTTGGATATAGAATAAAAGATTCCCTAGTAAATTTAGGTGTTGTTTTTTTAATTTTATTAATTTCACCACTTCTGACCCACGATATAAATCCTTTTTTAGCGTTTGTTGTACATTTTATTTCTATATCTTTAATTCTTATTATGACTTCACAAAATCCTAAAATGGGAAATGCGGGATTATATATGTTTGGGTATATATTTTTATGCGGTAATTATGTAAGCGGTAAATCCTTTATTAACAGAGCAATATTAACTTTTATAGGATTTTTATTATGTGGTACTATACTTTATATCAAACATAATCACAAAAACAGAGATACTGACTTTTTAACTGTTCTTAAAGAATTTAATATGAACGACGCAAAAACCCTTTGGCAGCTTAGAATTTCACTTGGTATGAGTATACTTTTCCTTTTAAGCCGTCTTTTTAACATAGAAAAATTTATTTGGGCCGGATTTGCTTGTTCTTCTCTTTTAACAACATACCCTATCAATGTAGAAGGTCGTTTACCTGAAAGAATTATTGGAGTTGTAATTGGATCTATCTTATTTGGAATTATATATTCTATAATTCCTTCTTCTCTTATATCACTTGCAGGCCCTATTTCCGGTATTTGTTTGGGTTTATGTGCCACATATCGTTATAAAACTATTTTAAACTGTTTTGGAGCTTTAACAATGGCAACAAGCATTTATGGTCTTACAGGTGCTATTTCTTTAAGAATAATAGATAATATAATAGGTGTTATATTTGGATATGTATTTTTCCATATATTCCAAAAAATCTTTGTTAAATCAAACAAGAAACTTTCTTTCGAATAATCATTAATTTTTAATTGTTTTTATCAATAAAAATTTTATTTAGTCTAATTAATACAATTTAAGTCATTTAATTAATTAAAAAAAATCCCCTTAATACTTACTTCAGTATACAGGGGAATTTTTATTATCACTAACTTTTCTTTAAAGTCTGTGCCAATACCAAAATATCTCCAGCTTTTATTACAGTACTACCGGTAGGAATAATGGTGTTTATACCACGTTTTATTAAGATAATTCGATTAGTATGAGCCCTTGGAATTTGCGATAAAGAACAATTCACAATGCGCTGTCCTCTTTCAACCACAACTTCATTAAGAGTTAAATTTTCTCTGTCTTCAAAACTACGGGCAGCCAAAACCAATAAATCTCCATGTATTAACTTTGTATCTCCTGTAGGAATAATAACTCCTTGCTTACGCACAATCATAGCCACCAATAAATCAGGAGGGAGCTGTAACTGCAATAGGGATTTTCCACACCAAGGGTGATGTAAGCTTACGCAAAGCTTTATAAAATGTATATCACTATCTTCCTGGTAGTCTGTAAAGGTCCGCCCTATATCGGCCATAGAGTCAATCATAGAAAGTTTTTTTGCAACTAAGGGAAGCAATGTTCCTTGAATAGATATAGAGAATAAAACCATGCAAAAGACTAAATTATAAAGATTATAAGTGGTTTGAACCCCACTTAATACTGAAGCAATTGCAAATACAATAGACGCCGCACCGCGTAATCCTGACCATGATACAAGAATAATCTGATTCAATTTTGCACGAAAAGGGGTAAGCAAAACAGCACTTACTACTGGTCGTGCTATAAGTGTTAATATCAACATCAAAATTAGTGCCGGCTTTATAACATATGGTAAATCTACAGGCGTAACTAATAAGCCAAGTAGGAAAAAAATAAGTACCTGAGCAACATGTGTAAGTACATCAAAAAAATGTACTAAATATTTTTTTTGAGGCAAACTAGAATTTCCAATCCATATTCCACATAAATAAACGCTCAAATAACCATTTCCATTAAGTTCAGATGGAATTGCATATGCCAAAACCATTATAGAAAGTAAAAAAATAGTGTGACTTTGTTGTGAAGGAAGTAACTTTTTGTGAAGGAGCTTTACTGCAAGCCAACCCATTAAAACACCACATAAAATTCCAACTATAAGTTGTTGTGCCAATAAAAATGGAATGGAAATTGATTGTCCGCTTAAAAGGGCTATTGCTACTGCAGTAAGCATATAAGACATTGGATCATTAGAACCAGATTCAATTTCCAAAAGTGAGTCTGTATTATATTTTAGGGCAAGTTTTTGAGAACGAAGAATATTAAAAACTGAAGCTGCATCTGTTGAAGAAATCACCGAACCAATAAGAAGACATTCAAGCCATGGAAGCTTCAGTGTCCAATGAGCAAATAATGCTAATACACATGCTGTACCCACTACACCTAATGTGGACATAAGTACAGATGGTATTAATACCGGTTTAGCAGCTTTTATATTAGTACCAAATCCACCATAAAACATAATAAAAATCAGAGATATGGAACAAATTGTATTGACTGCCATATAATCATTAAATGGAATTTTGAAAACACCATTTTCTCCAAAAAACATACCTAATGCAATAAAAATAAGTAAAGATGGAACGGGTACTTTTTCTAATGTTCTATTCAATAAAATACATATCAGAATTACAAATCCCATTAACAATAAAGGTTCATTCAAATTATCACCAGCCTTTTTATGTTTTAAATATATTATAACAAAAAAATATATAATAACCAATGGCCAAAAATAAAACCGTATAATATAAATATATATAATTATTAAAGTTTTTAAATTATATTATTGACATACTTCATTACTATAATAATCAGAATAAAAATATACTTAAACAATTAGATTCTTTTTCTAATAAAATAATTTTAATATCTTCCAAAAATATATTGATTAAATATACTTTTTCTCATTAAACAAAAAAGACTGTAAGTAAAACTTACAGTCTTTTTTCCTTATTTATTTTTTTGATTTTCTAAAGATGCTTTAATGAAATCTCTGAAAAGTGGGTGTGGGCGGTTTGGTCTTGATTTAAATTCAGGATGGAACTGAACACCTACAAACCATTTTTTGCCTTCAATTTCAACAATTTCAACAAGTCTTTCATCAGGAGATGTTCCTGCTATTTTAAGACCGGCTTCAATAAGCTCTTCTCTGTAATCGTTATTAAATTCGTATCTGTGTCTATGTCTTTCTTTTATAAGATCCTGTCCATAAGCTTTATATGTAAAGCTTTCTTTTGCAACTTTACAAGGATATGCACCAAGTCTCATAGTTCCTCCCATATTATCAATACCTTTTTGATCGTTCATAAGGTCAATAACAGGGTGAGGAGTATCTGGATTTACTTCTGATGTAAAGGCATCTTTATATCCTAATACGTTTCTTGCATATTCTATAACTGCGCACTGCATTCCAAGACAAATTCCAAAGAATGGTATATCATTTTCTCTTGCAAATTTAATTGCAGAAATTTTTCCTTCCATTCCTCTGTCGCCAAATCCGCCTGGAACAAGAATTCCATCAGCACCTTTTAATGCTTCTGAAACATTAAAATCACTTATTTCTTCAGAGTTGCGCCACATTATGTTAATTTTAACACCATTTGCTATTCCAGCATGGTATAAAGCTTCAACTATAGAAATATACGCATCATGAAGTTCAATATATTTTCCAACAAGAGCAATATTAACCTCTCCATCTCTGTCAGCTTCTTTTTTAAGCATTTCTTTCCATTCTTTAAGGTCAGGTTTTGTATTTTCTATATTAAGTTTTTTACATACTGTTTTTGCAAGACCTTCTTCTTCAAGCATAAGTGGAATTTGATAAAGACTAGGTGCATCAAGGTTTTCAATAATGCAGTCATCTTCAACATTACAGAAAAGTGCGAGTTTTGAACGCATTTCTTTTGAAATATGATATTCTGTACGACAAACAACCATATCCGGCTGAATTCCTATTGAAAGGAGTTCTTTAACAGAATGCTGTGTAGGTTTTGTTTTCATTTCCCCACCCATTGTAAGATAAGGGATTAAAGTTACATGAATATAAATACAGTTAGATCTTCCTACTTCTCTACC
>CALWSX010000009.1 GCA_944384285.1 uncultured Lachnospiraceae bacterium | reverse complement strand
CAGAGAGAAAATCACACTTTTATAAGTGTTGCTGTAAGATTTTTATTTGCTTATCGGTGAAGCAGTCTTTTTTGAAGGAAACTTCGGCATTACGGTGTAAACAAAATTTTGGAAACCGTGACGTATCTTCTGCGTTAAAGAATTAAAGTGGCGTTTTTGTGACGCAATTAGGGTGGTACCACGAGAGAATTCGTCCCTGCATGGCAGAGGAAGAATTCTTATTTTTTTTAAATTTTTAGGAGGAAATTAACATGAGAAAAATGGGTGTAAATGAGCTTAGAGAGAGTTTTCTTTCTTTCTTTGAATCAAAAGATCACTTAAGACTTAAAAGTGCGTCTTTAATACCTCAAAATGACAATAGCTTACTTATCATAAATTCAGGTATGGCGCCTTTAAAACCATACTTTACAGGACAGGAAATTCCACCATGTAAAAGAGTTACAACATGTCAGAAATGTATTCGTACAGGTGATATTGAAAATGTAGGAAAAACAGCAAGACACGGTACATTCTTTGAAATGCTTTGAGATTTCTCATTTGGAGATTATTTTAAAGAAGAAATTATTCCATGGTCATGGGAATATGTAACAAAAGTTTTGGAAATTCCAGAAGACAGACTTTATGTAACTATTTATGAAGATGATGATGAAGCAGGTGAAATTTGGAGAGAAAAAGTAGGAATACCTGCTGACAGAATTTTCAAAATGGGTAAGGAAGATAACTTCTGGGAACACGGTGTTGGACCTTGCGGACCTTGTTCTGAAATTTATTATGACAGAGGCGAATTGAACGGCTGTGGCAAACCTGGCTGTACTGTAGGTTGCGACTGTGACAGATATATGGAATTTTGGAACCTTGTTTTCACACAGTTTGACAAACAGGAAGACGGAAGCTATCCTCGTCTTGCAAATCCTAACATTGATACAGGTATGGGACTTGAACGACTTGCAGTTATTATGCAGGACGTAGATTCTATTTTTGACGTAGATACTTTAAAAGCACTTCGTGATGCTATTTGTGAAGTTGCCGGAGTAGAATATCATAAAGACCATAAAGTTGACGTAAGTGTACGTGTAATTACTGACCATATCCGTTCAGTAACATTTATGACAGCAGACGGTATTCTTCCATCAAATGAAGGTAGAGGATACGTTTTAAGACGTCTTCTCCGCCGTGCAGCAAGACATGGAAAACTTCTTGGTATTAATCATCTTTTCCTTGCTGACCTTTGTGATGTAGTTATAAACTGCTCATGTGAAGCATATCCTGAGCTTAAAGAAAAGAGAGACTATATCAGAAAAGTTCTTACAGTTGAAGAAAAGAGCTTCTATAAAACTATAGATAAAGGTATGGAAATCTTAAAAGATGATATCGAAGAAATGAAAGCAAAAGGCGAAACAGTTATGAGCGGAGAAAAATCATTCCGTCTTTATGACACTTACGGTTTCCCTATTGATTTAACAGAAGAAATACTTGCAGAAGAAGGTTTATCTCTTGATAAAGATGCTTTTGCAGCAGAAATGAAAATTCAGAAGGAAAGAGCAAGAGCTGCTCGTGGAGAAAGCACATACATGGGTGCTGATGAAACTGTTTACCATAAACTTGATACAGCTATGGTTACAAATTTTGATGGATATCAGAAAACAGAACTTAAAGGCTCAAAAGTTCTTGCTTTAGTAGTAAATAACGAAATTTCAGACAGTGCAACAGCAGGTGATGAAGTTTCTGTATTCCTCGATAATACAGTATTTTATGCTGAAATGGGTGGACAGGTAGGAGATACAGGTATTATTTTCTGTGAAACAGGCGAAATTACTGTTACTGATTGTATAAAAGTTGTTGGTGGAAAAATTGCTCATATAGGAACTGTTTCAAGCGGAAGTATTTCTGTAAATGATACAGTTGATGTAAAAGTAGATGCAAAAAGAAGACTTTCTATTTCAAGAAACCATTCAGCAACTCACCTTTTACAGAAAGCTTTAAGAGAAGTTTTAGGCACACATGTTTAACAGGCAGGTTCTTATGTTACAGCAGACAGATTAAGATTTGACTTTACTCACTTCACATCTATGACAGATGAAGAGCTTAAAGCTGTAGAAGAAAAAGTTAATGAAAAAGTTCTTGAAAGCTGTGATATCGAAATATGTGAAACTTCAATGGAAAAAGCAAGAGAAATGGGCGCTATGGCACTTTTCGGTGAAAAATACGGAAGTACTGTAAGAGTTGTTAATATGGGTGATTACAGTATTGAACTTTGTGGTGGTATTCATCTTAAAAATACATCACAGGTTGGTTCTTTCAAAATTATTTCTGAAAACGGTATTGCTGCCGGTGTAAGAAGAATTGAGGCTGTAACAGGCGCTGCGGCTCTTAAACATTATCAGCAACAGGAAGAAGAAATTAAAGCTGCTTGTAAAATAGTTAAAGCTGATGAAGGTAATCTTGTTAAAAAACTTGAAGCTCTTGTTTCTGAACAGAAAGAAACTGCAAAAGAACTTCAGAAATTAAAAGAAAAAATGGCAACAGGTGCAGTTGATGAAATTATAAATTCAAAAGAAGAAATAAACGGTGTTTCTGTAATTTGTAAAGAAGTTAAAGATATAGATCCAAACTCACTTAAAACAATGGGTGACGATATTAAAAACAGACTTGCTAACAGCGTTCTTGTTCTTATCTGTAAAAATGGTGAAAAAGTAAACCTTTTGGCAATGGCTACAGATGACGCTGTAAAAGCTGGTGTTCATTGCGGAAATATTATCAAACAGGCTGCAACAGTTTGTGGTGGTGGCGGCGGTGGTAGTCCAAATATGGCTCAGGATGGCGGTAAAGATGCTTCAAAAATTAAAGAAGCTCTCATAAAAGCTAAAGAAGTTATAGTATCACAACTTGGTTAATAAAAGAAAGGGGTAATATTATGAAAAAAAATCCTATCGTAACATTTGAAATGGAAAACGGCGATATCATGAAAGCCGAATTATATCCAGAAATCGCTCCAAATACAGTAAATAACTTTATTTCACTTATTAATAAAGGTTTTTATAACGGACTTTGTTTCCACAGAGTAATAAATGGATTTATGATCCAAGGCGGTTGCCCAGACGGATCAGGTATGGGTGGTCCTGGATATTCTATTAAAGGTGAATTTGGACAGAATGGATTTAAAAATGATTTAAAACATACACCTGGTGTTTTATCAATGGCACGTACAATGGATCCAAACTCAGCAGGTTCACAGTTCTTTATTATGCATAAAGATGCAGATTATCTTGATAATGCTTATGCAGCTTTTGGTAAAATAATTGAAGGTATGGACGTTGTTGATAAAATTGCAACAGTAAGAACAGACTTTTCAGACAGACCAAGAGTTCCACAGATTATGAAAAAAGTAGAAGTTGAACTTTTTGGAGAAACATATCCAGAAGTTGAAAAATATTAATTAAAAAAGGACTGCCTTTTTAGGCAGTCCTGTATTTTAAATATATAATACAAACTAACAATAATTAAACTTTAAAGAAAAAACCACAGGTAAAACCTGTGGTTTTAATTTTTATCCTTTAAATATAATTGAGAACCCGTCAAATTTTGCTTCTTTTAAAGTATTTCCGTCTTCCAAATATGTGTGGCCTTCATCAACAACTATATAATCTAAAGTATCATCTTTATCTCGTATTCTTTTAAGAGCGTCTGCAGTTTCTTTTAATTTTATAGGCTCTGCTGTAAAATCTCTGTGTGAAGAATATAAATAATCTAAATCAGGTATTAATTTACTTACTTTTTCCATTGATGAGATATAGTCTTCCATTGAGAATTTACCGAATTCTTCGTTGTCAAAGTGGGCATATAATGCACCAGGATAAAATGTATCGCCTGTAAGTAAAATTCTGTTTTCTTTATCGAATAACATAATACCATCGTGGCTGTGACCTGGTGTATGAATTACTTCAAGCTTACGGTTACCTAAATCAAAAATATGACCTTCTTCAACAGGAATTAAGTTATAAGGAGGTATATGGTATTCTTCCGGGTTAAAACCTTTTGGATAACCGTAGCGGAACATAATTTCTTCAAGCTGGTTTCCCAAAGCTTCTTTTGGCAACCCATGTTCGGAAACATATTTATTATATTTGTCACAGTATGCATGAACACCGTCAAAGCAATAGTTATTTGCTATATGGTCAAAATGAAAATGGCTGTTAACAACAATAATTTCCCCCTGGTATAATTCTTCAACAAGTGGTTTTATCTTTCTTATACCCATTCCTGTGTCAAATAAAAGGGCTTTTTTATCACCTATTACTAAAAAGATATTTACTTCCTGAAATTGGCTTGGTTCGCAAATACCATAAACATTTTTAGGTAATTCATATACCTCAAACCAATCCTGATGATTTTTAACGTCTACTTTTCTGTATTTTGCGTAATATTCTCTTGGTTTATCGTCTTTCCATTTTTTCTCCATATTATTCACCTCGTTTTATAATTTGAGAAAAAGAGAGGCAATCTCTTTTACCCGAAATAGTTTGGTTTTTAATCCTTCAAAGGTTCCTTTAGATAATTTTACTAAATGGCATTTGTGTCCAATTTTAGTTCGGTGGGGAGAGAATTGCCTCTTGTGCTTTATTTATATTTAGTTTTTAAGATTAATATTATTTTGCTTCTTTTTCTAATTCTTTTAATCTTGCTTCAATAACTTTTTGCTGTACTTCTACAGGAGCTTCTTCATAACGTTCAAATTTGTATGTGTAGCTTCCGAGGCTTCGTGTCATAGAACGAAGGTCTGTACAGTATTTATACATTTCTGCAAGAGGAACTTCAGCAGAAACAACAGTTTTGCCGTTAACAGGTCCCATATTTAAGATACGGCCTCTTCTCTTATTGATATCGCCCATAACATCGCCTGTGTATTCATCAGGGATAGTTACTTTTACAGATGCGATAGGTTCGAGAATAGTAGGTTTTGCCTGTGGAACACCTTCTTTATAAGCTACAGATGTTGCCATTTTGAAAGCCATTTCAGATGAGTCTACAGGGTGGTAAGAACCATCTATAAGAGTAGCCTTAAGACCTACAACAGGGTATTTAGCAAGAACACCGGCAAGAACTGCTTCCTGAAGACCTTTTTCAACAGCAGGGAAGTACTGTTTAGGAACAGAACCACCGAAGATTTTTTCTTCAAATACATAAGGTGTAGATAAGTCACCTGATGGTTCAAATACCATAACAACGTCACCAAACTGTCCGTGACCGCCAGATTGTTTTTTGTATTTACCACGAACTTCAGCTTTACCTTTAATAGTTTCTCTGTAAGGGATAATAGGTTTAATAAGCTCAACTTCGATTTTGTATTTATTTTTAAGTTTATTTACAAGAACGTCAAGATGCTGTTCACCAAGACCATAAACGAGAGTCTGTTTTGTTTCAGGGTTTACTTCAGTTTTAACTGTTAAATCTTCTTCTTTAATTTTGTTAAGAGCGTTAGAGATTTTATCTTCGTCGCCTTTTCCTTTAGGAACAATAGCCATATAATGAACAGATTCAGGGAGTTCCATAGGTGTTATAAGAACAGTTTCAGCTTTATCACAGAGTGTATCTTGTGTAAAAGTATTTGCAAGTTTTGATAAAGCACCAATATCACCAGCACAAAGTTCATCAACTTCGATCTGTTCTTTACCTCTTAAAACATATATATGAGCGGCTTTTTCCATACAATCTTTTGCAGGGTTGTAGTATGTACCGTCTTTTTTCATTGTACCTGATAAAACTTTGAATATATTAAGTCTTCCTACATAAGGGTCAGAGATTGTTTTAAATACAAAAGCTTTAAATTTTCCGTCAGGATCACATTTTGCATCAACAACTTCATCTGAACCAGGAACAGTATAAGCAAAGTCTGGTCTTGCTTTTACTGATGGAGGAAGGAAGTTTTTAATTGTATTTAAAAGAACTTCGATACCATATCCGCTTGCTGCAGCACCACACACTACAGGTGCAACACCGTTTTCCATGATACCAGCTTCAAGACCTTTGTAAATTTCTTCGATAGTAAGGTCGCCTTCTTCAAAATATTTTTCCATGAGCTCTTCTGTACCGCCTGCAGCAGTTTCAACAAGATTAGCTCTTAATTCTTCAACTTCATCAACTAAATCAGCAGGAATGTCACATTTTTCAAGTTTTCCACCAACTAAGAGAGTAGCTTCTTTTGTGATAACGTTGATAAAACCTTTACCGTTTTTAGCTTCGTCAACAAAAGGAATCTGAAGTGCAACTATACCGCTTCCGAATTTATCAGTAAGCTGACCTAAAACTCTTTCGAAGTCAGCATTTTCATCGTCCATCTGGTTAATGAAGAAAAGTCTTGGGATACCTTCTTCTTTAGCGTATTCATACGCTTTTTCTGTACCTACTTCTACACCGGATTTGGCTGAAACAACGATTAAAGCTTCGTCAGCAACAGAAATTGCTGATGCAACTTCGCCTGCAAAGTCAAAATATCCAGGAGTATCGAGGAAGTTAATTTTAGTATCTTTCCATTCAATAGGAATAACAGATGTTGAGATAGATACTTTTCTTTTAATTTCTTCTGAATCGTAGTCACTTGTTGTATTTCCGTCGGCTACTTTTCCAAATCTTTTAATAGCGCCTGTTGTAAATAAAGCTGCTTCCGTGATTGTAGTTTTACCACAACCACTATGCCCCATTAAGACGATATTTCTCACTGCGTTAGAAGAATAATTTTTCATAACTTTGTACCCCCTGTAAAAAAATTTGTAAAAATACTTAAAGAAGTATTTGCAAATGGTTTAAGTTTATAAAATTATGTCGCTGTTTATATTTTGTCTATATAGTATAAAAACGTATAGTTTAAATTAATCTTGACTTTATAATTTGTATATATTATTATATTTTTGTTGTTTTGGAGTGCTGGTGTGGCTCAATGGTAGAGCACATCACTCGTAATGATGTGGTTGTGGGTTCGATTCCCATCACCAGCTTAAAAAATCAGTGGTTTCCACTGATTTTTTTATTTTTAGGTTTAAAATATAATAAAAAAGATAAAATAAAATCAGCCTCAATAATATATTATTTTATTAAACCATTGAATTGTATTATAACACATAATACGTATAATGTACAGAATAACAAACACTGTATTGAGCAACTTTGTTAATATTACTTAAATAACATTAAAAATTTTATTTATAATGACGAAGGAAAATTTTTTTTAGGCTTTTATATTTTAACAAAAAGAATAAAATTAGTAAATTCAACCAAATTAAGTATTTTTGATAAAGGGTTAAAATAATATTTTTTGACACTTTCCCCAAATTTAAGATAGCAATAATTTTCACTAATTAATTTGTGAATTAGTGAAAAAATATTAATGCAGAGAAAAAGGAGGGGTAAAATGAAAAAGTCAATTTTTGGAATAATTTTTTGCATTATTTTTCTATGTTCTTGCAGATCTCCTGATGTTACACAAAATAGTATTTCAAGCTTGCAAACAAAAAATTCAAATTTGTATGATACAAATTATGTAATTCCCACCGAAGAAGAAGTTGAAAAAGAAATTTTAAAAATGAAAGATATTAAAAAATGCACAGTATATATAACAGGAGAAACGGCACTTATAGGAGTTATATCTGATAAAAGTGATGAAAAATACAGAGAGCTTCACAGAGAGGTAACGGAGAGAGCACATGATGTTGGAGTAAAATATGTGTCTGTTACATTTAATGAGAAAATTTATAAAATGATAGATAATCTAAAATATAAAGAATAAAATTTCAGAAGGCGGTAAATTAGCCGTCTATGTTTTTTTAAAAATAAAAAACCACCGACAAAAATGCCGGTGGTAATTTTTTATTCTGCGTCTTTAATAGAGAAGTTAAGTCTTCCCTGAGCATCTACTTCAACAAGTTTTGCTCTTACAGTATCGCCAATGTTAATTTTATCTTCTACTTTTGCAATTCTTTCTTTGCAAATTTTTGAAATATGAACGAGTCCTTCTTTACCAGGAGCAATTTCGATAAATGCACCAAAGTTCATAATTCTTACAACTTTAGCAGTATAAGTTTCGCCTATTTCAGGGTCTTTTGCAATAGCATTAATCATATCCATTGCAATTTTAATATCTTCTTCTGTAGTACCTTTAATGAAAATTCTTCCGTCATCTTGTGTATCAATCTGGCAGTTGCTTTCTTCAATAATTTTCTTAATAACTTTGCCTCTTGTACCGATAACTTCAGCAATTTTTTCAGGGTCTATAGTCATCTGTCCAATTTTTGGAGCATATTTTGAAAGTTCAGTTCTTGGTTTATCAATACATTTTAAAATACATTCATCAAGGATATAAAGTCTTGCTTCTCTTGTCTGTCTGATAGCCTGTTCAATCATTCTTGGTGTTAAACCATGTATTTTCATATCCATCTGGATAGCTGTAATACCTTCAGTTGTACCTGCAACTTTAAAGTCCATATCGCCGAAGAAGTCTTCAAGTCCCTGAATGTCTGTAAGCATTACAAAGTCGTCATCATTGTCACCTGTAACAAGGCCAACAGAAATACCAGCAACAGGACGTTTTATAGGAACACCGGCAGCCATAAGTGAAAGTGTTGAACCACAGATACTTGCCTGTGATGTAGAACCGTTTGAACTCATAATATCAGAAACAAGTCTGATTGCATATGGGAATTCTTCTTCACTAGGGATAACAGGTAAAAGCGCTCTTTCAGCTAAAGCACCATGACCAATTTCACGTCTACCAGGTGCTCTTGAAGTTTTTGCATCGCCTGTTGAATATCCTGGCATATTGTAGTGGTGAATATATCTTTTTGAAGTTTCTGCTTCATCAAGTCCGTCTAAAATCTGAATTTCAGCTAAAGCACCTAATGTTGTAACAGTAAGAGCCTGTGTTTGACCTCTTGAGAAAAGAGCTGAGCCATGTGTACGAGGAAGAATATCTATTTCAGCTGATAATTTACGAATTTCATCTAATCTTCTTCCGTCAGGACGTTTGTGTTCTCTTAAAATCATTCTTCTTACAGTAGCTTTTTCAAAGTTATAGATAGTTTCGTCAATAAGAACAGGAATATCTACTTCTTCTCCGAGCATTTCTAAAAGTTCTTCACCTAAACTTTCGTTTACTTCTTCTGTAATAACTTTAATTTCAGCGTCTCTGTCCTGTTTAAGTTCTTTGTATACAGCATCTTCCATTCTCTTGTCTGTAATGAAAGAAGAAATTTTGTCGTAAACTTCTTTAGGAATCACGTGTTCTTCGTATTTCTGTTTTTCTTTACCTTCAGCTTCTACGATTGTGTCCATGAATTTAGCAAGTCTAACGTTTTCTTCATGTCCAAGTCTTATAGCTTCAAGCATAATATCTTCAGGAATTTCATCAGCACCAGCTTCAATCATCATAACTTTTTCTTTTGTAGATGAAACTGTAAGAGAAAGTCTTGATTTTTCTCTTTCTGCTGCGTTAGGGTTTATAACAAGTTTGCCGTCAACATAACCAATGTTAACAGAGCCTACATTGTCAACAAAAGGTATATCTGAAATTGTAAGTGCGATAGACGCACCAAGCATAGCTGCAACCTGTGGTTCGCAATCAGGGTCAACAGACATTACAGTAGTAACTAATGCAACATCGTTTCTGTAGTCTTTTGGGAAAAGAGGGCGCATAGGTCTGTCGATACATCTTGCTGTTAATATAGCTTTTTCACTTGGGCGGCCTTCTCTTTTAATAAATCCACCAGGTATTTTTCCTACAGAGTAAAATCTTTCTTCATAGTCAATGCTTAATGGGAAAAAGTCGATACCTTCTCTTGGTTTTTCGCTTGCTGTAGCAGTTGCAAGTACAACAGTATCACCGTATCTAACAAGTGCTGCACCATTTGCAAGTTCTCCGACTCTTCCGATTTCAACAGAAAATGGTCTTCCTGCAATTTCAGTTTGATAAGTTCTGTACATTTTTTTCTTCCTTTCGTAAATCTTGATGTTTTTTATACACCATAGATCTTCAGCAATAAAAACATAATAAAATATTTTCATTGCTAAAAACCTATAGTGTATCTTCTAATTTTGTTAATAAAAATTTAGAGAGGAAAAAACTCCCTCTCTAAAGAACTACATAATATTATGTCGTTTATAAAATTATTTTCTGATGCCTAATGTAGCGATAAGTTCACGATATTTGATAATATCTTTTTCTTTAACGTAGTTAAGTAAACCTCTTCTCTGACCTACCATTTTTAAAAGACCTCTTCTTGAGTGGAAGTCTTTTTTGTGTTCTTTAAGGTGGTCTGTAAGAAGATTAATTCTTGCTGTTAAAAGAGCAATCTGAACTTCAGGTGAACCTGTATCTTCAGGTGTTCTTCCATATTTAGCGATAATTTCTTGTTTGTTAATTACGTTTGACATTTTTGTTTCCTCCTTTAAAATTAATTAACACCTAAAGCTAAGAAATGGTTGGAGAATCCATATTCTGAGCTTCGGTTTTCTACAACATTTTAATATTATCACAAGACTTAGAAAAAAACAACTGTTTTTTAAATCATATTGTCATTTTTTCAAAGTATTTTTTTGCATTTTGTTCATCTCTTGAAAGTTGAGTTTTAAGCTCTGATAAAGAATTAAATTTTATATCGTTTCTAAGCCACGAATGAAAAAATACTTTTATATATTTATCATAGATATCCATGTTAAAATTTAAAATATGGGTTTCAACTGTTTTTATTTTTCCCGAAACAGTAGGATTATAACCAATATTTGTTATACTTTTATAAATTTTATTTTCAAACTCAACAGATGTTACATAAACGCCGTTAGGCGGAAGAAGTTTGGTTTTTGGAGGAAGTATATTTGCGGTAGGGTAGTTTATGGTAGAGCCTATTTTTTTTCCATGAACAACCATTCCGTATATACTGTAATTTTCTCCAAGTAAAACATTTGCTGTTTCAATATCTCTGTTTAAAATACAGTTTCTAATTTCGGTGCTTCCTATTTTTTTACCGTTATACAAAAGGGAAGGTATAATTATTACATCAAGATTGTGTTTTTTACCTATTTCTTTAAGATAATTTGCATTCCCCAATTTATCTTTTCCAAATTTAAAATCTTCTCCTATAATAAGTGTTTTACAGTTAAGTTTATTTATAATAAGATTTAATATAAAATCTTCCGGAGAGGTTTTGGAAAAATCCAAAGAAAAAGGATATTCTATGTAATAATCTAAATTAAGTTCATTTATTTTTATATTTTTTTCTTCCTCGGTATATATAAGGTCAAGTTCGGCTGACTTATTTAAAACTAAGATAGGGTGAGGGGAGAATGTAAAAAGTACGGATTTATACCCTTTTTCTTTTTTTATTTCAAATACTTTGTTTATTAAAGCCATATTTTCTCTGTGAAGGCTGTCA
>CALWSX010000008.1 GCA_944384285.1 uncultured Lachnospiraceae bacterium | reverse complement strand
AGAATATTTAAAAAAAATTACAACCTTAATACTTTCACACGGACACAACGACCATACTTTAGGCCTTAAATATATTGATAAATATATAAATACTAAAAATACATTAATTATTACACACAATGATACCTTTTTACCAAAAAAATTTTTAAACGAAGATATTGGTGCTCCATTTACAAAAGATGAAATTTCAAATAAATTTAAAACATTATTTTCAAATTCTCCCGTAAATATCACTAAAAATCTTTTATATTTAGGACAAATCCCACCTTCAAATGATTTTGAAAACAAAAAACCAATAGGAAAAAAACTTTTAGACAATGTATGGAAAGATGATTTTATAGACGAAGACAGCGCACTTGTATATAAGTCTGAAAAAGGCCTTTTTATTATAACTGGGTGCTCTCATAAAGGTATATGTAATATTTGTGAATATGCAAAAAAAGTTTGTAATAATAATCGTATTTACGGAATAATAGGAGGTTTTCATCTTCTTGACGTTAATTCTCAGTTATTTAAAACAATAGAATATTTAAAAAAAGAAAATATTCCTATGCTTTTACCTTGCCATTGTGTTTCATTTAAGGCAAAAGCAGAAATGTATAAAGAAATGGATATTCATGAAGTAGGCGTTGGATTTTCAATTAAAATTTAATCGTAAAAATAAAATTTCAAACCCACATTTTAAGTAAAAAAAACAGATGAAAAAATTTTTCATCTGTTTCTTTTATTATTTATTTGTATTTAAAAACTTATAAATTCTGTCAAGTGCAACCTCAATTTTATCAATAGAGTAAGCATACGAACATCTTACAAAACCTTCCCCGCTTTCACCAAAAGCTGTACCCGGAACAACTGCAACTTTTTGTTTTTGAAGAAGTTCATTACAAAACTCTTCACTTTTCATTCCTGTGCTTTTTATAGATGGGAAAACATAAAATGCTCCTTTAGGCTCAAAACAGCTAAGCCCCATATCTCTGAAAGAATTAACCATAAGTTTTCTTCTTTCATCATAGGCATCTCGCATTATTTCTATTGTTTCATTTCTGTTGTAATCAACAAGAGCTTCAAAACCCGCATACTGGCTTACAGTAGGTGCACACATAATTATATACTGATGAATTTTTGTCATAGCTTTTATTATATCTCTTGGGCCTACAGCGTATCCAAGACGCCAACCTGTCATAGCAAAAGCCTTTGAAAAACCATTCAATACTATTGTTCTTTCTCTCATGCCCGGAAGACTAGCAATAGAAACATGAGTTTGACCATAAGTAAGCTCTGCATATATTTCATCACTTATTACAACAAGGTCATGTTTGATACATAATTCAGCTATTTTTTTAAGTTCTTCTATGCCTAAAATCCCTCCTGTAGGGTTGTTTGGATAAGGAAGAATAATAGCTTTTGTTTTATCTGTTATTTTACTTTCTATTTCCTCAGGTCTTACCCTAAAGTCGTATTCTTCATATGTAGGAATTACAACAGGTATCCCCCCTGCCATACTTATACATGGTTTGTAAGACACATAAGATGGCTCTATAATTAAAACTTCATCACCCGGATCAACTACAGCACGAAGAGCAACATCTATCCCCTCGCTTGCGCCTACCGTTACTAAAGTTTCTTTGTCCGGTGAATAAACTAAATTAAATCTTTCTTCAAGGTAGTCGCAAATAGCAGTTCGTAAAGAAAACATACCCTGATTTGATGTATATGAAGTTTGGCCTTTTTCAAGAGAACGTATTGCCGCTTCTCTTGCAACCCAAGGTGTTTCAAAATCAGGTTCTCCAACGCCTAAAGATACTGCATCGTCCATAGATGAAACAATATCAAAAAACTTTCGTATACCTGAAAATGGCATATCTAAAATGTTTTTTGCTATATAATTTTTCATGGTGAAATTATCATCCTCTCGTCACAAAAAGCGTTATGTTTATCGGTTAAAATTACTCCGCTGTCTTTATAATTTTTGAGGACAAAATGTGTAGCTGTACTTATTACAGCATCAATGGAAGAAAGTTTTTCAGAAACAAAGTTTCCTATTTCTTTCATATTCTTACCCTCAATAATTATTAAAAAATCAAAGCCACCTGACGACATTAAATAAACAGATTTAACTTCAGGGATTCTGTACATTCTTTCTGCAATTTTATCATATCCGCTTCCTCTTTGAGGAGTTACTTTTACTTCTATTAAAGCTGTTAAATAATCTCTGTTTGTTTTTTCCCAGTTAATCAAAGTTGTCTGGCCACAGATAACGCCGTCCTCCTGCATAGCTTTGATCTCGGCGGCGACTGCGTCTTGTGAAACATTGAGCTGTAAAGATAAATCACAAATATTAAGCTTGTTATCCTTAGCAAGTAATTCAAGTATCTGCTCTCTCATGTATAATCCCTCCTTAAAATGTATGTACAATATTTTAAAACATTAAATTAATAAAAACAAGAATATTTTAAAAACTTTTATAAAAATATTATATAATTTATAAAAAAATAATTTTATTTTTGTTGTAAAAAAAGCTAAAATTATTATATATATAAAGGTAGTAATAAATTATTCT
>CALWSX010000007.1 GCA_944384285.1 uncultured Lachnospiraceae bacterium | reverse complement strand
TTGAAGACGACAAGGTTGATAGGCTTTAGGTGTAAGTACAGTAATGTATTCAGCTTAAAAGTACTAATAGGTCGAGGGCTTGACCAAAGTAGAAAGATATGATATAATACTTGCTGTGTTCAGTTTTTAGGGTACAACCCATTTATATGGCCCAATGGTCAAGCGGTTAAGACACGGCCCTTTCACGGCTGTAACCCGGGTTCGATTCCCGGTTGGGTCATTTCAATTTAATAAAACTTATATTCCAAGATTAATATGGCGCTGTAGCCAAGCGGTAAGGCAAAGGTCTGCAACACCTCTATGCATCGGTTCAAATCCGATCAGCGCCTTTTTTAAATCATCTTGGAATATTTTTTTAAATATGTAATATAATTATTATATATTTTAAAGTGTGGCGCTGTAGCCAAGCGGTAAGGCAAAGGTCTGCAACACCTCTACGCATCGGTTCAAATCCGATCAGCGCCTTTAAGATTTAAAAAGTCGAGTTTTTTACTCGACTTTTTTTGTACAAAAATATGCACCTCCAATAACAAATGGAGGTGCATATTCATAAGGAAAATTTATGAAAAGCTTAAATGAAAAACAATTTAACAACTGTACCAAATATAGAAACTATTACAAAAACTTGTGGAAGATATGTTTTTGTAAGTTTGGTAAAGTTAAGTATAAGTCCAATTATACCTACAAAACCTATAAGTAATGCAATGCAAATTTCTGTGGTATAATTAGAAGGGAGGGAGGAGGCGCTTAAAGCAGCTATAAGAATACTAAAGATTGATGCCGCAATAAATACGCCTTTTCCTTTATTAGTATTTTTCCAAACAATCATAAGTACGGAAAAAATCACTGATAATAAAAGTATTGCTATAAATAATATAAATAAAATACCTAATGCCATAGTTATTACTCCTTTCGTTCATTATATAATCTATATTGAAGTTAAGAGCTATCTCTTTTATGAGTTAATAATAAAACAAAGCTCTGTAATTTTTCTTCAAAAATTCTAAAGAAATTCTGAAGATTTATAAATAAATTTTTTTTAAAAACTAACATTATATATTGAATTATAAAAAACACGTCTTTTAGACGTGTTTTTAAATTGATAAAAAGTTAAATTTTTTGTATAGGTAAAAATATTTCAATTAGAAATAAATCTTCTGTTTTTTTAACAGATATTTTGCCTGCAAAACTTTCTATTATTGATTTGATATTTTTTAAACCAATTCCGGAAGTTTCTGCGTTTGAATACTTATATATGGTATTTTTTTGAGAAATCAATATAAAATTATCTTGAATTTTTGTTTCCCATATAATTTTATCGTTTTTATCAGCATATTTAAGTATGTTTGAAATAAGATTGTCTATTACTCTGTTTAATTCAGAAATATCTATTTTTATATAAGTTGGAGATGTAATATTGTTTTTTATATCAACATTATATCCGTTTTCTGAAAGATATTCTTGTACATCGAATAAAATCTGTAATAATAATACTTTAGAATCAACAATTTCAAAATTTGAGCTGTCAGAATAGTTTAAATCATCTTTACATTTTTCAAAAAGCTTGTCTGTTAATTGTTTGATTTGCTCTGATTTATTGTAAGCTATATCTAAATACTGTTGTTCCTGTTCTTCTGTACAATTTCCCTTTTTTATAAATTCAATATATGACATTACAGAGGTTAACGGTGTTCTTATATCATGAGCCAGTTCCATAATGATTTGTTTATTTTGGGTCTGAAGCATTTCTTCTTTATTCCTATGTTCAGAAATTCTGTCCATCATTGTATTTATATTTTCAGCTAAAAAATTAAGCTCATCGTTGCCTTTTAACGGAATTCTTTCAGATGATTTTCCGCTTTGTATAAGAGAAAGAATTTCTGATATTTCTCTTATATATTGGAGCTTGCTGTCAAGCATTAAAAGAAACGAAAATATAAAAAGTATGAAAGAAGCTATTATACATATAATACGTATTCTATTAATAAAAAGCTGATATTTTACAAGAAGCGAAGGCTTTAAAACATATTGTGGATCAGGTATATAATGGAACCCCGCTATAACTTTTTCTGCAAATATTAAAGATGCATAAAAAAGAATGTAATAACAAAAAACAGAAATAATCAGCGATAATGCAATACAGCCGAGAAGTTTCAATCCAAGTTTTGAAGTAAACTTATTATTCAATATAATACCCCTTACCCCAGGCGGTTTTAATAAAACGAGGAGAACGTGAATTGTCTCCAAGTTTTTGCCTTAAATTTTTAATATGTACCATTACAGTATTATCGCTTAAACCCATAGCGTCATTTTCCCATACACTTTCGTAAATGTTATCAAGTGTAAAAATTTTCTTTGGGTGTTTTGCAAAAAGAAGAAGTATGTCATACTCTGTTTTAGTCAAAGTTACTTCACGCCCATCGACAAAAACACTTTGGGAATCAGTATTAATAATAAGTTCACCTATTTCGATAGTATTTGAAATCTGAGCATTTTTTTTTTTTTTTTCATGATATATATAATTTCTTCTAAGAAGAGTTTTTATTCTGATTAAAAGCTCTGCATTTGAAAAAGGTTTTGATATATAGTCATCTGCACCGGCAGAAAGCCCTAAAATTTTGTCAGATTCTATATTTCTTGCAGTAAGGAAAAGTATAGGTACAAGTGATGTTTTGCGTATTTCAATACAAACAGAAAAACCATCTTTTCCGGGCATATTTATATCTAAAACAACAAGGTCAGGATTTTTTTCCATAGCTTTTAAAGCAGAGTTTCCATCACTGGCCTCAATTACTTCATAACCTTCACCTTCAAGCAATATTTTTAAAATTTGGCGTATTTCCGATGAGTCATCGGCAACAAGAATACGTTTGCCTTTAAGCATGCTGTAGTCCATATAATTTTCCTTTCTGTTTTTTATAAAAGTTTTTCATAAACATATCTGAGAGTTTCGCCTTCTGATACAATATCTACGTTTCCGCAATATATAAAACCATGCTTTAAAAGGAATTTTTGCATAACAACATTAAGTCTGTGAGTATCTGCTCTTAAAATATTACAGTTGTGTTTTTTACAAATTTCTTCTGCATCAACAAGCATTTTTGAAGAAATACCATGTCCTTTCAAATCTTTTTTGACAGCCATTCTGTGAATTACTGCATAGTTATCAGTCTGAACAGAAAAACCTTTTCCATCAACTTTATCGTAAGCATCTTCATGTTCAAAACTTACAATCATAACGCCTACAATTTTTTTATCAATCTCTGTTACATAGCATTGTTTTTTGTTTATATCTATAGTGAAATCAGATTCGTTTGGATAGTTATTCTGCCATTGGTCCATATTAAGTGTTTTCATAAAAGCCTGAGCATCATGGATAATTGGCATTATTTCAGAAATATCATTTAAATTTGCAAGTCGTGTTTCCAATTTT
>CALWSX010000006.1 GCA_944384285.1 uncultured Lachnospiraceae bacterium | reverse complement strand
ACAAGATATAAAACGTATTATACACAAATGACAAATATATGTCAAGTGTAATAAGATTAATCAAATATTACTTATAGTAGTTTTTGATATTTTTACAACATTGAAATGTATGGTAAAATATTATATTATATAAATAATAAATTATATCTTAGTTATAACCATAAATTTAGGTTTTAATAAAAAGAAAGGTAATAATATTATGAAAAAAAATAGAGCTATTATTGTATCTTTATTTATAATATGTATTTTTGCAAGCTTTTTTACTGGTAAAAGCTTGTCAGAGAAAAAATACATAAAAAATAGAGAACAACAATGCAAAACTCAAATAGTTTTTGCTATAGATAAAATTGAGGACTTAAAGGAAGAATATAATAATGATGATATGGAGGCAATAATCAGTAATGTTTATGCAGCATATGAATATTGTGATAATGGAACTTTATCTTCTTCTTTACATGATTTGTGGAATGCACTTATTTTTGATGGAGAAAATATTAAAGGCAAAGAAGATGATTTGATAAAAGCTCTTAAAGATTCAAATGCACAGGATATAAAAGACATAGCTATGGATATGAGAACAAAGAAATAATAAAAAAGAGCCATTTTAAATTTTGGCTCTTTTTTTATATATTTTATTCATATTTTTTAAACATATCAGGTATTTTATCAGAATGAACTACATTTAAGAGTGTACTCAAACGGTTTAAAGAATTTTTTAACATCTCTAATGAAATAAGATTTTTATCGTATGCATAAGCAAGTTCGTCTATATCCATAATTTTTATATTTTTATTTTCAAAAAGTATTACGTCTGCTAAAAGGTCAGTAAAAATGTATGTATTTTCTTCTTTATTAAAATCAGTGTCTATAATATCACAGTAGTAATATACTAAATCACCGTTTTTATCCATGAATTTGCTTATTTTGTATCCTTCTTTAAAAAAATAAATAGAAATTCCATTATCAAAATCATTTCTAGGTTTTAGAGTTTTCCATTTAGTTACCAATATTGATTCAGTATGTAAAATAATTTTATCATCATTAAGAGGTATGGTTTCAAAAGGTATTATTCTTTTGCGTATTATTTTAAGCTTGTCCAATATTATTACCTCCTTTTTATACAAAAGATAAAATTTAAATGTGTTTTAAAAAATAATTTTTGCAAGGGCTTAAAAAAAGGCATGGGAATAAAAGTATCCATGCCTTAATTACAAAGTTAAAGTTACTGCAAAGGAGCTTCTGTTTCTTCAGCAGTTTCTGCATCAGCAAGAGCTTTTTCATAGCTTTCTAATATTGCTTGCTGGATATATGCTCTTGTAGAGGCTTTAATTGGATGTGCAATATCCTTAAATTCGCCTTCAGCTGTTTTTCTGCTTGGCATTGCAATAAAAAGACCATCTTCTCTTTCTATAACTTTTATATCGTGAACAACAAACTCATCATCAAAAGTTACGGAAACAATGGCTTTCATTTTACCTTCAGTATTAATTTTTCTGATACGTACATCTGTGATTTTCATAAATTGTACCCCCTTGCAAGAAAATATGTTGTCGTGACGTAAATCCTTCCCATATGGAATTTAATTATTTATATATAAATTATAGAATAAATCTTATCGATTAGTCAAGCTATTTAACATATTTTAGAGTTAAATTGATAAAATATTTTTGAAAAGTTCATAATAATTTATCAAAAAAGTTCAAAAAAATGTAACATATAACAAAAGATATAAATCCGTTCAAAATTTTAGAAAAAAAGAAAAAATAAGTTTTAATTTTATTATCTTTAAACATACTGATTGACTGAAAAAAGATTGATAATCCTCCAAATCCTATTATAAAAGAAATAAAAGGTAAGCTTGTTGAGAGATCCTCCATGCAAAGAAGATAGGCTCCATTTGTAACTTCTACTATACCAAGTAAAGTAGCTTTTAAAATATTAGTATTGATATGTAAAAAAGGTATTTTTGTGATAGGAAGACAAATTATATCAAGTAAGTATGTTTTTTCAAGCATAGAGGATAAAACACAGAAGAACACTATGTATCCGCCTATAACGGTAATTGTGTCTGCTGAAG
The DNA here is from genome assembly GCA_944384285.1 of uncultured Lachnospiraceae bacterium. GTDB lineage: Bacteria > Bacillota > Clostridia > Lachnospirales > Anaerotignaceae > CALWSX01. The sequence continues at coordinate 6,847 of CALWSX010000006.1, read as the reverse complement.
ATTTTACAGATTCACCAAAAGCTTCGCCAAAAGAGATATTTGTTATATTTTTTTTGTAAGAATATTTGGAAAAAGTTTCTTTTTTAAATAATCCGAAAATTATCCCTGTAATTATAGATGAAAGCAACATTACAAAAAAAAGAAATATACCTACAGTTTTATTATTTAGCATATTTGTGCCTATGCTACCTATTACAAAAGCAATACCTGGGTTGCTTGAAAAAGATAGTATTTTTTCGGCTTCTGATAATGTTATTTTTTTATCCTCAACTAAATTTGCCGTTATTTTTGCTCCCATAGGGTTTCCAGATAATAATCCCATTATAAAAGGAAAAGCACCGTATCCAGATACATTAAAAACTGATTTCATATATTTTGAAAAAAGCTTATTTATTAATTCTCGTATTCCTGCATATTCCGATAACCTTATTATTATCATAAAAGGGAACAAAATTGGCAAGAGGTTATTATACCATAGCAAAAGACCTTCTTTTGAGGCTTTTGTAACATCTTTTGGGAAAATAATAAAACAAATGAAGAGAAATGACAAACATATAATTTTTAAAAATAAATAAATTTTGTTTTTTAACAATAAACTCACTTCTAAATTTTCTTTTTATAAAATATGTTTAATTATAGAAAAAAGAACGTATTTAAATCTATTTGTATAAAATATTTTTAAATTTATTTATGTATTAACTAAATATTTAAACGGAATAAAATATTTATAAAGACCAATTTATAAACGAAAGATTAAATTTTTGAAAAAAATGTTTGACAAAATATATATTAGATGATATAGTATTTCTTGCAGTAAGTTCTGTGGTACTTATTTGGAGAAGTACTCAAGTGGCTGAAGAGGTGCCCCTGCTAAGGGTATAGGTCGGTTAAACGGCGCGAGGGTTCAAATCCCTCCTTCTCCGTACTTAAAAGTCTTGGTTTCCAAGACTTTATTTTTTTGTAAAAGTAATGTTTATAAGTTTTTAATTTAAGGCAGTGAAATATATTTTCACTGCCTTTTTTATGTGAACAAGGTTTTGTTCGTACTTGTTTTTTGGTTAAATGGTAGTATAATGGAAATATACTTTATTATAAATTTAGTTATTTTTTTATAAAAAGGTTTTTTGTATGTTAATTTGTTAACATAATAGCATATTTTTTTTTGTAAAATGAGGAATATTATGGACGATAAAGCTAAAAAAACAGAAGAACTTAGAAATAAATTGTTAACTGATACTTATGCAGGAGCTTTTTCAGGAATGCCTGCTATGATTTTAGATGAAGATAAAATCAAAAATGCAGATTATGATGAACTTTTAAAAATATCCAAAGAACATGGATTTTAAAAAATTATGTTGATATTAAACTTTTAAATTTACCAATATGTAATATATGGAGGATTTAAATAAATGAGTGAAAATGTAGAAGAATTGGCAAAAAAGCTTGCGGAAAAAATGCTTGCTGATATGCTTAAAGAAAAAGAAAATTCAAATGCTTTAAATAATGATAATGTATCTAACAGAATAGAAATTACAGATAAAGGTTTACAGGAAAAAGTAGACAGATTTTATGATAAATTAGAAAAATATTTCCCGGAACATAAAGTTTTTGGGCTTGATGCCATAGATAAAGATATGGCAGAAAGATTATCATCTCTTTACAAAGCTATAGGGTATAGTAGTACAGTTGATTTTTTAAAAGCGTATGGATATGAAATAATATCTACTGATGAAGTTCGCAAAATCAGAAATTTTGTACAATACACTCCTGGAAATGAACCGGATATTATAAAAACAAGACTTGATAATACTTTAAAAAGTTTAGAAGAATTTTATCCTGATCATAAAATTCCAGGAAATATAGAAAAAGATCATAAAAGTATAGGAAGAAAAATTTCAGGTTTTTATCGTTGGCTTGGATATGAAAATATTAAGGAAATGCTTGAGGCTTATGGGTTTGAGTATACCGACAATAATATAGGTGGACGCCCTGAGCTTGAATTTCAGCCTATAATAGATGCGCTTTTGGAAAAATATAAAACAAGCCCTAAACCAAAAACCATTGGAGAACTTAGTTTTGATAATCCGGAATATAAAAGTCAATTAAAAACTATGTCAAACAGAAGCCAGGAGCTTTTTGGGAAAAGTTTAAAAGTGTATTTTTCCGAAATAGGAATATTTGATAGCGGAAAAGGAACAGAAAAAACTGAAAAAGTGGAAAGACCTAAAAAAATTTCTTCAAATGAAACGGCACTTAAACAGCTTGAAGAATATTATAAATCTCTTGACAGTGAAACATATGGAACATTTGAGGATATAAAGCCTGTTTTAGATAACTTTAAGTTAAAATACAGCAAAATGGGGGAAATAGGTATACAAAAAGTAGAAAATTGCCCGGAAGATTTGATTATACCTCATGGTATTCATATAATCCATAAAGAGGCTTTTTTTGGGTGCCAGGAACTTAAATCTATTTCTTTCCCTAAGTCTTTAAAAGAAATAGAAGATGGTGCTTTTGCAAAATGTCATTCTTTAAACAAAATTAATTTTTCAGAGGGGCTTTTATATATAGGGAAAAAAGCTTTTTGTGAATGTGTATCTTTAAAAGAATTGAATTTGCCTAAATCTCTTACAGAGATAGAAGATAACGCATTTAAAGACTGTGTAAATCTTCCTGATAGTATAGTAAATGGCATAGCAGATATTGGCAAACAGAATAGTAAAGGCTTTTTTGATAATTCTTTATCTACATTTACTATTAAAGAAAAAAAATCAGGTTCTTTTACATATTTTATAAACAGAAGAAATACGATTACTATTACAAAATATGAAGGCAGAGATGAAATTGTTTATATACCTGAAAAAATTGGTGATTTGCTAGTAACTGATATTGAATCAAGTGCCTTTGCCGAAGCCAAATATATGTCAGAACTTTCTATGCCTGATACTGTAGAAACACTAGGAAGTAAAGTGTTTGAAAACTGTATCAGTTTAAAGAAAATACATCTTTCAAATTTACTTAAAAAATTAAGTTTTAATATATTTAATGGGTGTGAATCTTTGGAAGAAGTAAATATTCCTGATAATGTATCTTCAATAGCAAAAGGATCTCTTAAAGATTTTAATATTAAAAAGCTTTATATAGGAAAAGGACTTAAAAGTTTTTCAAGAGAACTTTTTTATAGTAATTATGCAACAAGATACTATATGCCATCACAGGATAAACTAAGAGAACAAGGGGTTAAAGAAGTTTTTGTTGACCCTGAAAATCCATACATAAAAATAGAAAATTCATCTATTCTTTCAGTAGATGGGAAACAGCTTATGGCCGTTATTTATGCAAAAGATTCATATACTATTTCTGAAGGAGTAGAAGAAATTAAAGAGTTCGCATTTATGGGTTTAAATTCGATTTCTAATATAGATTTTCCAAATTCATTGCAAAAAATTGAAAAATATGCTTTTTCAAGATGTAAAAGTATTCAAACAATAATTTTCAATGAAGGATTAAAGGAAATAGAAAAAGGCGCTTTTTCAGAATGTTTTTTAACAACTGTAAAGCTTCCGTCTACACTTTGTTATTTTGACAACACTTCATTTGATTTTTTAGAAGATAATTCAACAAATAAAACAAAAATAAATTTAACTATAGCTAAAGAAAATCCTTATTTCAGTGCAGATGAAAATTGTATATATAAATTAGATGAAAACAAAAAAACATTAACTTATGTTTTTAATAAGTATGAAAAAGAAATCACAGTTGATGATGGAACAACAAATATAGGGGAAAAAGTATTTAATAATAATCCTTCTCTCAAAGAAATAACTTTGCCTTATGGATTAAAAGAAATAGAAGAAGATGCTTTTTTACAGTGTTATTCTCTTTCTTCCGTTAATTTGCCTGATACTATAGAAAGAATAGGGTCAAATGCTTTTAAAGGAACAAATATTAAGAGTTTTAAATTGCCTAAAAATTTAAAAGATTTAGGTATGGGTGCTCTTTTAGTTACAGATGAATATGTATATACTGATAAATTTGGACTTGAAAATATTGAAGTTGCAGAGGAAAATAAATTCTTCTTTGTGGAAGATAAAGCTTTGTTTAAAAGAAAAGAAGATGGACAAACAGAACTTATTTATTATTTAGGAGATGAGGAAACATATTATGTTCCAAATCATGTTTCAGAAATAAAAACAGATGCTTTTTACAGATCAAAAGTAAAAGAACTTTTCATACCTGCTACGGTAACAGAAATGGGAAATAAGGCATTTTCATTTTGTAATAACTTAATAAGAGTTAATTTAGAATTCGATCCACCTAGAAATAATTTAACATACGCAACAATTTATATTCCTGAAAATATAGGAAGAAAAAATGAGGAGTATAATAATTTAGGTATAAGAAATCAATATATGGAATGCCTTAAAAAATCATCTGATAACATGATTTTTGATTTTATAAAATATGATAGTCTTTTTACAAATATAAAATATGGTAAAGATAAAATACTTGTTGCAGTAGACAGACTAAAATCCGATATTGATTTAGTACCTTTATACAGAGATAACTATCTTTCATATTTAAGGACTAATGCAAAAAAAGCTGTTGAAATTGTAATAAAATACGACGACTTAAAAGGTCTTAATACATTGGCAGAGCTTGGAGTATTTACGGGTGAAAATATTGATGAGGTTATAGAGCTTGCAAACAGAATGGAAAAGGCAGAAGTTTTAAGTTACCTTATGAATTTTAAAAATGCAAATATCGGTATGGACGAAACAGATTATGATTTATAAAAAAATTAAGGAGGCTATTTTCTTTGGACCGTGATAAAAAAGCTTTGGAATTGGCAGAACAAATACTTAAATATGCAAGAAATGAAATGATGGTCTCCTTACGTTTTATGGATTTGGCTCTTTGTAAACTAAAATACCTTGGAAAAGAAACGAAAACAATGGAGACAGACGGGGAATATCTTTATTACAACCCATGGTATGTTTTTAAGTTATATCAAGCAGAAGATAATTCTCTTAACAGAACCTATCTTCATTCTATTTTCCATTGTATATTTTATCATCCATTTGTGGATAAAGAAGTAAACAGACCACTTTGGAACATTGCCTGTGATATTGCAGTCGAGGCTATTATAATAGATTTGGGAGTTAAGCAGTTGGAGGATATTAAAGATACACTGCAAAATAAGGAAATAATGGATATTGCAAAACTTTCTGGAAAGGCTACAGCAGAAAGAATATACAGGTATTTTGTAAAATCGGGCAAAACTGCAGAAGATTTGAAAGACTTGGAAGAGCTTTTTAAAAGAGATAGCCATGATGCATGGTATGTAGATAAAAAACCAGAATCTCAAAATACAACTAAAGCCGCAGGTGTAGCTTCAACAGCAGCATTTATATCAGAAGACTCATCTTCCGGGTCATCAGGCAATGGAAATATTAGTACGAGTGGTGGTATGAGTTTTAGTTCTATTACAAAAGAAGAATGGGAAAAAATAAGTCAAAGAGTAAAAATAGATATTGAAACAATATCAAATGGCAGGTGGGGAACTTCTGAATTTCTGCTTCAAAATATTACCGAAGTTAATCGTGAAAAATATGATTATACTGATTTTTTAAAGAAATTTGCTGTTCTTGGAGAGGCAATGCAGATTAATGATGATGAGTTCGATTATAACTTTTATACATATGGTTTAAGTTTGTATAAAAATGTACCTTTAATAGAGCCTTTAGAATATAAAGAAGTAAAAAGAATAAAGGAATTTGTGCTTGCTATTGATACGTCAGGGTCTGTTCAAGGTGATTTAGTTCAAAGTTTTGTACAAAAAACATATAATGTGCTCAAAAGTACGGAAAGTTTTTTTTCAAAAATTAATCTTCATATTATCCAATGTGATGATCAGCTTCAAGAGGATAAAAAAATAACATCACAAGAAGAATTTGATGAATATTTTAAAACTATGGAGCTTCATGGTTTTGGCGGAAATAATGAGGTATTACTTTTTTCTTATGTAGATGAGCTTATAGAAAAAGGGGAGTTTACAAACTTAAAAGGAATGATATATTTTACTGACGGATATGGAATTTTCCCGGAAAAGAAACCTAATTATGATGTAGCCTTTGTATTTGTTGAAAATGACCGTTGGCCTATACCAACAGACATTCCGCCATGGGTTATAAAATTAGTTTTGGATAAAGAAGAATTATAGAGGTGTTGTAAATTGAATATAAAAGATGCAAAAGAACAAATTAAAAATGCTGTAATTGCATATTTTTCAAAAGATGAATTTGGGAATTATGTCATTCCCATACAAAGACAAAGGCCCGTTTTTTTAATAGGGGCTCCGGGTATCGGAAAGACAGCTATTATGGAGCAAATAGCACAGGAATTAAATGTAGGTTTGGTCTCTTATTCCATGACACACCACACAAGACAAAGTGCTCTTGGACTTCCTTTTATAGAGAAAGAGGAATTTGATGGGAAAGAATACAGTGTTTCTGAATACACTATGAGCGAGATTATAGCTTCTGTTTATAAAATGAAAAAAGAAACAGGTTATAACGAAGGAATACTTTTTCTTGATGAGATAAATTGTGTGTCGGAAACTTTAGCTCCTGCAATGCTTCAGTTTTTACAATACAAAATTTTCGGAACACATCAGGTTCCATCTGGTTGGATTGTGGTAACTGCCGGAAATCCTCCGGAATATAATAAATCTGTACGAGAATATGATATTGTAACTTGGGACAGATTAAAACGAGTTGATGTTGAACCGGATTATGAAGTTTGGAAAGAATATGCGTATAAAAAGGGTATTCATGGCTCAATTATG
>CALWSX010000005.1 GCA_944384285.1 uncultured Lachnospiraceae bacterium | reverse complement strand
ATATATGTTTGGAGCAAGTGATGCAACATATCAGTACGCATATGATTATTTAAGTATTTATCTTTTAGGTACTGTGTTTGTTATGATTGGAACTGGCTTAAACTATTTTATTACTTCCCAAGGATTTCCTAAAACAGCAATGGTTACAACTGTAATGGGAGCAGTAATAAATCTTATACTTGACCCAATTTTTATTTTTGGCTTAGATATGGGAGTGAAAGGGGCAGCTTTAGCAACCATAATAGCACAATTTGCGTCATGTATTTGGGTTCTTAGATTTTTATATGGGAAAAAATCTATTTTGCATTTAAGACGAGAATGTTTTCATTTGGATAAAACAATAGTAAAAGACATAATTTCACTTGGTTTTGCAAGTTTTATTATGTCTGCTACAAGTAGTATTGTTCAAGTTGTTTGTAATAAAACTCTCAAAATATACAGTGGAGATATATATATTGGAATTATGACAATTTTGAACTCAGTAAGAGAAATTGTTACACTTCCGGTTTCTGGTATAAATAATGGGTCTCAGCCGATTATTGGTTTTAATTATGGAGCAGAGGAATATGGCAGATCCCGTAGAGGAATTTTTATTTCCACAATAATAAGTGGTACTTATTGTTTTATAGCATGGGTTGTAATTTTAGCTGTTCCAGGACTTTTTATAAGAATTTTTGTTAATAACCCTGTTTATTTGGAATATGGAAGAAGTGCAATGAGAATTTATTTTTCAGGTCTTGCTTTAATGATGCTCCAATTTTCAGGTCAATCTGCTTTTGTTGCTTTAGGAAAAAGTAAGCAGGCAATATTCTTTTCACTGTTTAGAAAGGTAGTAATAATAGTGCCTTTAACAATTTGGCTCCCAACAGTTGGGAATTTAGGTGTAAATGGTGTATTTTTGGCAGAGCCTATATCAAATTTAGTTGGCGGACTATTTTGTTATTCAACAATGTATTTTACAGTTTATAAAAAATTAAAAGCAAAAGAAACAGAAAAAAATCTTATTGAAAAACAAACTTGAAATAAAAGTTAGACTTTGAGGAGAAAGGCCGATATGGATAAAAATAAAGCTGTATTTTTAGCAGATTTAGGACTTATGATTGTAGCTGCAATTTGGTGCGGAGGCTTTATAGCTGCAAAATACGCTTTGGCAGAATATACACCTTTTGTAGTTTTAGCAATTCGTTTTATAGGTTCAGCATTGCTTACAGCGGTTGTTTTTTGGAAAACTATTAAAAAAAGTAAGCTATCGGTAATAAAAAAAGGTATGACTATAGGTTTGGTCTATGTAATAGGAATTTCAATGCAAACTATAGGGCTTAAGTATACTTCGGCAAGTAAGCAAGCTTTTTTAATTTCTTTGTATGTAGTTTTTGTACCTTTTATCTCCTGGGCAATTATAAAAAAACGTCCAACATCAAAAGATATTGTAGCATCTTTTCTTGCACTTACAGGAATTGGATTTTTAAGCGTAGGTGAAACATTTGGATTAGGATTTGGTGATTTATTATCCATTGGTTTTGCTTTTATGTTTGGTCTAAATATAGTTCTTATATCCTGTTTTGCTAAAGAAGAAAATTCTATTCAGCTTTCTTTTTTCCAGTTTCTTTCTGCGGGAATTGCATCTTTAGTTATGGCTATTGCCACAAATGGAAACTTTAATTTTAATATTGGAAAATCAAGTATGGGACTGTTTTATCTTGTAGTTTTTAATTCAGTTGTAGCTTTCATATTACAAAATACCTGTCAAAAATATACAAGTGAGTCAAGAGCATCGTTGCTCATGTCTTTAGAATCAGTTTTTGGCTTTATTTTTTCTGTTATAATATTAAAAGAAGAGGTTACGTTAAGGGTTGTAATTGGTAGTTTAATAATATTTTCGGCAGTTATAGTTTCAAAAATTCAAACAAAGATACAAAACCCTAAAGCTGTTTAAAAGCTTTGGGGTTTATATATTGTGTCAAAAGATCATTTATAGTTAAAATTTTAAGTTTTAATAAAAAAATAGTCATAAAGTTTATACTTGTTTTTAATATTTTAATGTGATAAAATAAATACAAATTTTTATATTTGTTTTTATTTTGGAAGGAGATAAAATGCCAAAAGTCGCTTATACGGAAGAAGAACGTGAACAAATTAGAAAAGATTTAATAGCTATAGGACTTGAATTAATGGCAAAACAGGGTTTCCAACATACAACTGTTGAACAAATATATAAGAAGGTAGGAATATCACGTACCTTTTTCTATACTTTTTTTTCGACAAAAGAAGATTTAATTTTAGAAACACTTTATTTTCAGCAGCCTAAAATTATAGAATATGCTAATAAATTGATGAATGATCCAAATTTAAGTTGGCGCGATTCAATAAAGAAATTTTTATATTCTTGTGTTCATGGTGAAAAATATGGTATTGCGGTTTTAACTGTTGAAGAACAACAACTTATTTTCAACCGCTTATCGGAAGAAAGTTATAAAGTATTTCGAAAAAAACAAGCAGCACTTTTTGGAAATGTTTTGGAATGCTTTGGCCTAAAAGCAACTAAAGAAATAATTGATTTATTCATTAATTTATGTTTGGGTATAATAGTTATAAAAAAAGCTATACCAAAATCTTTGCCCTTATTTGTACCTGAAGCTGTTGATGATACTGTTGATTTTCAAATTAATGCTATGGTAGATTTTTTTGAAGAACTAAAAGATTTAAACTAAAAAGTTTATGTTTTATTTAATAGTATATATATATCCGTCAAAAATTTTCCATTTAAAGACGGATTTATTTTACCAAAAATAAAAACAAATTATAAAAATTGTCTTTATTTTTTAATTAAATAATATTATTTTAGGAGGGATATTTATGGGACTATTTGGAAAATTTTTTAAGGGACCGGAAGTTGATATGGAAAAAAGCAATTCAAATGCAAAAAAAATGCGATTACTTTTTAATCAGGTAGTAGAAAATGGCGATGATTACAAGTTGATTTTCGGTTATACAGAAGATGTTGCCAGATTTAATTATGGTATTGTGCATGGAAGCAAGACAAAAATAGGTAATTTAATTGTTGGGTGGAATGAAGGAAATAAAACTATTGTAGTTGTACCTACAGTTCCGGATCTTTCAGGTTGTGGAGATGCTACATATTATAATCGTTCAGAAATATTAAAAGCATACAGAAATAAATTCCCTACAGATGCTTTTATAATTTATCCTGATGAAAATGGGTATATAGGTATCAACGCTTATGATTGGCTTGATGATGAAAAATTATATGTGTATGTATCTCAGGAAAAAGAACTTGAAGAATTTACAGAATTCTTTATGAATTCTTTTGCAACAAAGTGAGGTAAATATGTTTTTAAAAAATATAGGACTTATTTTACTGGTTCTAATTATTATTGTTATTGTTGGGAATATTTGGTTTAATATTGTAGAATCTGTAATTAATAAAATTAAAGGTTTATTTAATTTAAATAAAGGATCAAAAAAATGGTATCCTCTTCCCGAAGAAAATAAAGAAAAAAAGGATACTGATAAAACTATTTAAAATAAAAAGGTTAAAATCTTTTGATTTTAACCTTTTTTATATTACGATGATTTTCTATTTTCTTTAATAATTTTAAGATTAAGTCCTTTTTCTTTTACAATTTTTTTAATTTTTTCAATAGCTGTGTTTTCGTTTTTAAGATTTCCGTCATAAAGTAAAGGAGTTTTATAAATCATATATTTCCCGTCAGGAGAAATACTTATATCTTTCTCAAAAACCATATCCATTGCTTCACAAGGTTCATAATCTCCTCTGAAATAAAAAGGTCTGCCGATTATTTCTCTTGATTTTTTTGAGTCTTTTTTCCCAAGAAGAGTTTTAAAAAACCTGTCTGTGAGAATTCCTTCTATAGTTTCAGATTGTTTTATACCTTCATCAATTATTCTTTTAAGCTCAGATATAAATTTTTCTTCGTTGCTAACCACAAGATGTTTTATACTGTCTTTTTGTTTTTCACAATTATTATATATTGTTTTACTTTCTTCTTTGAAAATATTGAAAGTTTCTAAAAGATGATTTCCCATACCGTCGATATAGGCTTCTAATCCATATCTATAAGCAATACGTTTTTTTCCTATATTTTCTTTAACAAGAACTATTTTCAAAGCATCGCAATTACGTCCAGATGAAACCATAATATGTACAGCATCAAGATATGAGTAAATATATTTATCAGGCTCCCATTTTTTATCTGCCTTATTTTGATTAATATAAACTATTATAATAATTATAAGAAGAATAAAAAGAATAGCCATAAATATTTACCCCCTTAAGAACTTGTGTTTATTTACAAAAATATCAAAATATTACATTAATTTTATTATATAGGAGGCGGATTTAAAAGTAAATAAAATTATTATTGTATAAAAAATAACTTACTGTTATACATAAGTATTAATACATTAAGATAAATAAAAAGTACATACTTACTTGAGAAGCAAGAATGTACTTTTAAATAGTATTCGTTTACTAGTCAATAATTTTACCAGTTTCATCTACTTCATAAATTGACAAAGCTTCTAAACGCTCTGAAGAATCATCATTGACACTCTGTGCCATCAATACTTTTGCATATTCACCAATGGAAAAGTTTGGACAACCATCTGCAGCCACAACGTTAGTAGATACCTCTACGGTTGTACCATCTGAGAGATAACTATTTCCTGTATCGTTAATTTCAATCACCAAATACTCTTCTTCTACTTCTATAATTTTGCCTGAGAAAAAATACTGCATATTATTGTCACCCTGCTGAAGCTGCCTGTTACAAGAGGTTAATCCAAATAGCCCTATCAATGTTAAAATAATTATCATTATCTTTTTCATACCTCATACCTCCAATCAATTTTATCTGTTCATTTATATAGACGAAAAATATTCCAAACAGTTCCATTTGAACAATAAATTATAGAACGTTAAATGTGTATTCTAAAAAGAACAGTATTATCCAATATAATTAAAAGCTTATTAAGAAGTTTAACATAAAAAAGTTAAATACCATTATTTTTGTTAGATTATGTGTTTTATATACGTTTATATCTATTTTTTGCATATTAATACAAAAATAAAAACACCTGTAAATAATACAGGTGTAAAAGCGGAGATGCAGGGATTTGAACCCTGGCGCCGGCGAAACCGACCTACCGGATTTCGAATCCGGACCCTTCAGCCACTTGGGTACATCTCCAAAGAAAATTGATAAACATTTAACCGATATTTTACAATTATATCATAAAAAAAGCATTTTTCAAACTTTAAAATAACCTTTTTTATATTTAAAAAATGAATTTTTTTGGGCAAAGTTACAAAATTTTTTTAATTTAATTTTTTTACTTGCGTTTTTTATAATATCGTGGTATCAAATAAGTAATTATTTAATAAATATTAGGTTTTATACATTTAAAATTTATTATGGTGTACTTTTTTGGTACGCCTTATGTTTTTTTACCGTTTGAAAGATTCTTGAGAAAGGTTAGGTTGAATCAATGGAAAAAATATCTGTAACAGAGCTTTACGGAAGTAATGTTTTTAACGATGCATCTATGGCAGAGTATATGCCAAAAAAAATGTATGCTAAATTTAAAGAACTTTTAAAAAGAAATGAACCTCTTGATTTTGAACTTGCGGGAGTAGTTGCTCATGCTATGAAAGAATGGGCAATTTCAAAAGGGGCAACACATTATTCACACTGGTTTCAGCCTATGACAGGAGTTACTGCTGAAAAACATGATGCGTTTATTTCACCTACAGGTGACGGAAGAGCAATAATGGAGTTTTCCGGAAAAGAACTTATTAAAGGGGAATCAGATGCTTCATCTTTTCCATCAGGCGGACTTCGTGCAACATTTGAGGCAAGAGGTTATACAACATGGGATTATACATCTCCAGCATTTTTAAAAGAAGATGCTTCAGGAGTAACTTTATGTATACCTACTGCTTTCTGTTCATATACAGGAGAAGCTCTTGACAAAAAAACACCTATTCTTCGTTCTATGGAAGCAATAGACAA
>CALWSX010000004.1 GCA_944384285.1 uncultured Lachnospiraceae bacterium | reverse complement strand
CCTTCATCTAAAAGCATCTGACGTTTCTTACCAGCAAGACCGTTTACATTTCCGCCATTTGCAATTTCAATATTTAATCCTTTGCTGCCAACCTCATCGCCAATTCCTCTGAAAAGTCTGTCAACAGTTTTCTTTGTTTCAAATTCATCATGTATAAAATATGAAACACCGCCGACATATTTACCTTCACCTGGAAGAACTTCATTTACTAAGTTATCAGCACTAACTTTTTCAATATATTTTCCATATTTTATAACATCTGTCATCTTAAAGTCTGTTTCAACATATTTAAAGAAAATTTTGATATAGTCTGTAATATTTTTAACGATAGTTTCTGTACTTGTTACTTTTTCCAAAAGAGCTTTAAGGAAATCCTGCTGTACCTGTGCTCTTGTAACATCGGCATTAGCGTATCCACGATATCTAACAAGCTGTTCTGCCTTTTCACCATCAATATGCTGCATACCTTCTTTAAGATTTATAAGAGGGTCTCCTGTATCTCTCATATCTTTATACATATCCTGAGGAACATAGAAGTCTACACCGCCTACAGCATCTACAATTTCTCTAAAAGCTTCAATATTTACTTTTGCATAATTATCTATTTCAATTCCGAGTAAATCTTCAAGCTGTAAAACAGTAGCCTCTGCTCCATGTTCTTTACCTGCATAAGCATGAATAGCATTTATTTTACAAACACTAGGAGCGCTCTTTCCAAGTTCATCATAAAGTGCCTCTACTTCATCACATGGAGAAACTCTTGTATCTCTAGGTACACTTAAAAGAGACATTTTTCCTGTTTTGCTTTCAAAGTGCGCAACCATTATAACGTCTGTTCTTGTCTCATCTTTATCAACACCAAGTAAAGCCACATTAAGCTCTATATTTTTTTCTGGAGTAAAAATACTTCCTGAACCATCGGAACTTCCAAGTGAATTTCCTGTGATTTTATTGTAAGCAAAAACTGCACCACTTGCCGCAAGTACAAATAATAATACTATTGTTATAACAACCCTAAAAAATAACCCCACTAAACTTCTTCTTTTCTTTGGCTTCTTTTTGGGCATACTTTTTGTTTTACTGTGATTATAATTACGTTTATCCATAATATCTCCCATATATATACATAAAAATTACATAACTCAATTATTATAACAAAATTAAATTTTTTTTACAATATTTAATGCTATATTTTAATTTAATATAAAATCAAAAAATAGTAAAGTAATAAATTCTTAATATTTTATTACATATATAGCCAAATAAAAAATATTTTTTAAATCCAGTTAAAATAAAAATAAAATTAAACTTTACATGCGTATTTAAAAAAGGTAATATCTATATAAGTTAAATATTGGAGGACCCTTCATTATGAAAGAAAAAAATAAAAAAATAATTTCAACAAAAAAATCTCTTATTCTTATATTAATATTTTCTATTTTAATCACAGAATTAATGCTTATACTTTCGGGAGCAACTATAGAACCTTCTTTAAGAAATACTTTTGTATCCATTATTTATAACGCATTAATTCCTGCATTAGATCCTTTATTATTCATACTTAATTTTGTTCCTGTATTTATTATTTTTATGTTAATTTATTTAATATTTAACAGTGCTGTACTAAGCATATCTCTTTCGTCACTTTTAATTATTATATTTAACATAATTAATATAATAAAAATTTCTCTTCGTCAAGATCCATTAATACCATCTGACTTTACTCTTGTAACGGAAGTATTTTCTTTACTTGATAAATATGGCGGAGCTTACTTAATATTTGCACTTATTTTTATAATTTTTGCACTTATACTTATTGTAACCTTGTCATTAAAGTTTAAAAGCGAAAAAATTTCCATACCAAAACGTATAATATGTATTTTTATAATGGTAGTTACAGCAATAACTTTAAACAATACTGTTTATTCAGATGAAACTTTATATGATAAATTTGATGTAAGAGGTAGTTATTATTTTAAAGTAAATCATTATAAATCAAAAGGATTAGTATATAGTTTTTTAAATGATTTTAACACTATGAAAGTTGAAAAACCTGAAGGCTATGATGAAGAATTATATATCGCTGACTTAGAAGATTCTCCAAACTATGAAAATGCTGTAAAACCTCATGTTATTGTAATTATGAGTGAAGCCTTCTCTGACTTAAGCGAAAATAAAAATATTGATTTTTCAAATTATGAAGACCCTATGAAAAATTTTAAAGAAATAGCAAATAGTGATAATGCTGTTTCAGGGCATATTACTGTTCCAAACTTTGGCGGAGGAACAGCTGACACAGAATTTGATGTTTTGACAGGTTGTTCAACATCACTTATAGACAACACTCTTACAAGTTATATGTTTGTAAACAAAAATATGGATTCAATGTGTTCTGCATTAGAAAGAATAGGATATGACTCTTTGGCTATACATCCGGGGTATCCATGGTTTTATAACCGTCAAAATGTTTATGAATATATGGGATTTGATAATTTTCTTCATCTTGATAATGCCTTTGACCTTGAAAAAGATGGTGTTGCCGGGTATATAAAAGAAGAAGCAACAACAGAAAAAATAATTTCATCTTTTTCTGACCATATACAAACAAGCGATAATCCTTATTTTGAATTTTGTGTAACCATAGAAAATCATGGACCTTTTGATAATAAATATGGAATATCTAAAAATTTTGATACAAACAAAGATATTACAGAAACTGAACAAAACATACTTTCAAATTACTTTGAAGGTGTAAAAAATTGCGATAAAATGCTAAAAGACCTTACTGATTATTTTAACAGCATAGACGAGCCTGTTATATTAACATTCTTTGGTGATCACCTTCCAGGATTTCCAGGGGAATTTGAACTACTTAAAAAGTTAGAATATGATATGGATATTAATGGTACAACAGAACAAAGAATGAATCTTTACAAAACACCTTTTATAATTTGGCAAAATGATTGTTATAAAGAGTTAGTTTCTGTTAAGGAAACATACAACTCCCTTTCCATGCCAGAAAATAATACTATAAGCGCATCTTATCTCGGCGCACTTACGTTAGAGCTTGCCGGATTTAAAAATATAACTCCTTTCTTCTCTTACAAAAATGAAGAAAGACAAGCTTATCCAGTAATTGAAAAAAGAGGATATATGGATATTAACGGAAACTATTATGATAATTTACCAGATGAAACTAATCGCCTTAATTATCTAAAAGGTTATATCTATTATAAATTGTTTGATGAAGATATAATTTTTGATGAACAATAATTAAAAAAATGGTGAATAAAATTATTCACCATTTTTTATATAATTTATAGCATAATGAAAATCATATTTAATTATCTATAATTTATATTTTTCATATAAAAAAGCCTCAGATTAACTGAGGCTTTTAATTATTTAAATTAAAAATTACTGAGCAAGTGGCTGGATTTCAATAGCTTTCTGCATGATTTCTGCTCTGTCTTCTTCAGAAATTGTAGCAAGAACTTTGTTGATTTCATCTTTAAGTTCTGTATTTTCTTTTGAAATAGCAATACCAATATTAACATCTTCTTCGTCAGCTACAAAAGCGCCTTCTGCTGGGAAGTCAAGAAGTTTAAGTTCTGGGTTTGCAAATACTGCTGCCATAGCTGTTGGTCTGTCACATACAACTACATCAACTTTACCTGATGTAAGAGCAACAAGCATAGCTGCAACGTCTTCCATAGCAGGCTGTTTATTTGCGTTAGGGATCTGGTCAATCATATCATACCAAATTGTATTAAGCTGTGATGTACAAATAGCTCCGTCAAGTTCAGCAACTGACTGTACTTCTGCATATTTAGAATCTGATTTTGTAACTGCTACAACGTCAGCAAGATAGTACTGATCTGTAAAGTCTACAGTCTGAAGTCTTTCAGATGTAATAGACATACCAGCTATAGCAACATCAATTTTTCCTGATACTACAGCACTTGGAAGTCCGTTCCAGTCAATTTTATGTATTTCTACATCATATCCAATACCTTCTGCAATTTTAGCAGCCATCATAACGTCATAACCATTTGCATATTCGTTGCTGTTATTGATTTTAATAGCGCCGTTGCTGTCGTCTTTCTGTGACCAGTTATATGGAGCATAAGCACATTCCATACCTACTCTTAAAACTTTCTTTTCTTCAGTTGTATTTTCTGTTGTTTGTTCTGTTTGTTCTGTTTCATTAGTAGTTGTTTCTTCTTTAGCTCCACAGCCTGCAAAAATACCGACTGTCATAGCCATACATGCAACTATAGCTGCAAATCTTCTTAATTTCATAAAAACACCCTCCCTGTTTTAGATAATTCTAAAAACATTTTTTAATATAATTATATTCAAACGAAATTTTATCATAATAAAGTGTTTTTGTCTATAGTTTACAATTAATTAAAGTTTTAACAACCTATTTTTAACTTTATCCTTTAAAGTAAAGATTTTAAAAAATATTTATAATACAAAAACGGTTTGAAAATCAAACCGTTTTTTCTTTATTTTCACACTTTTCTTCACTTTTTTTCAAATTGAAACCGGAATTTATAGCATTTACAGGACATGCTTTTTCGCATTCACGGCATCTTATACATTCAAAAGAATTTATATTTTTTGTAACTTTAACATTCATTTTACAGGCATGTTCACATTTTTTACAGCCTATACATTTTTCTTTATCAAGTTCCATTTGGTATAAACTAAATTTGTTAAAAAACGCATAAAGAGCTCCCAAAGGACAAAGATATTTACAAAATGGTCTGTATATAAAAAGTGAAAGGACAAGTATAACAATAAGAATTGTAATTTTAAAGTTAAATAAAAATCCTAAACCATTTCTTAAACTTTCATTTAAAAATACTAAAGGTATTCCACCCTCAAGTGTCCCCACAGGACAAATCCATTTACAAAAATATGGTGATGAAATTCCAAAATCATTTGTAAAAAATAAAGGCATAAGTATTACAAAAAGAATTAAAATTATATACTTTAAAAACCTTAATGGTTTATCTATCAAATTAGGAACTTTTATTTTAGGAACAGGTATTTTGTGAAGTAAATCCTGTATAAGTCCAAACGGACACAAAAATCCACATATAAACCTTCCGAAAACAATCCCAAAAAGCATTATAAATCCTAAGACATAAAACGGGAACCTGTGTTTTCGTCCTCCCAAAACTGACTGAAGTGCACCTATAGGACATGAACCCAAAGCACCCGGACATGAATAACAATTTAAAACAGGTACACATAATGCTTTAGTAGCTCCTGTAAAAATTTTGCCTTTTGCAAAACCTATGACATAACCATTAAAAAATACTGCCATAATAATTTGTATTATAAGTCTTGTACGCGAAATATTTTCTTTATTTTTCATTATCCAAGACCTATACATTCAAGACAAATTTTAACTGCCTTTTTAAAAACCACAAAATGTTCGTTCCTCATTATTCCCATTGCAATAAAACAAATAGAAACAATAAATACAGATACTCTTGCGGCAAGAATGCCCTTTCTATCCATTTTTCACCTCTTAAATTACAGTATAAAATTTTAAATATTACTTTTTTCAAGCTGTAAAAGATAATTTTTCATATCAAGACCTCCGGCATATCCTGTAAGGCTTCCATTTTTCCCAATAACTCTGTGGCAAGGTACAATTATTGAAATAGGGTTATTGTGGTTTGCCATTCCAACAGCCCTGCACGCTTTAGGATTTCCTATATGTTCTGCAATATCTTTATATGATCTTGTTTCACCATAAGGAATTTCTAAAAGAGCATTCCAAACTTTTTTCTGAAACTCCGTTCCATTAAAAGATATAGGAATATCAAAAGTTTTTCTTTTACCTGAAAAATATTCATCTAATTCTTTTACAACTTTTTTTAAAAGAGCAGTAGGTTTTTCATTATTGTCAATCTCATCTTCAGATACACATTTAATAGAGATAACGGCATCTTCATAAGATTCTATTTTCAAAAAACCAAACTTAAATTTATATATAACATAATCATACTCTTTTTTCATAATACCAAACCCTTTTCACAGTTTTTATAGGGTAATTTTACACTGTAAAAAATAAAAAGTAAACATAAATAAAACTATTTTCTATTACAAAAGATTTAAATTATTGAATTTTTCAACATTTATCATATTTTCATAAAGAGATTTAATTAATGAATTTTCAGCCTCATGAAGATTTTTCTTTGCAGTTTCCAAATCTTTTAAAGAAATAAGCCCTGCATCATATTTTATCTTTGACGCCTCATAATTGGTTATTGCGGTTTCATAGTTTGTATATAAAGATTCCATATTTTGTTCTGAATTTTTTATTGAATAATATAATGAAACAATGCTCTGTTCAAGCTGTTCTTTTGTATCATTTAAATTCATTTCTGTTATTGCTGCATTATTTTCAGCATTTATTTCTGACATATATGTGCTTGATTCTTTTAAATACTCGTTTTTTGCAGCAATTTCTGCATATTCAAGATCATTTTTAAGTTTTTGCATTGTTACTGTATTATCAGCTTCTCTGCTGGCATAATAGTTTATATCTGTTATATCTTCTATTTTTTCATACTCAGGATCCAAAGAAATATTATAACGAGTATTTTCATCTTTACCCATCAATACATTCAAATTTTTATATGTAATATCAAGTTCATTTTTTAATGCTTCAAGATCAGATTTTTCTTTTTGATAAGCTGTTCCCTGTGCTTTAAAGTCACTGCTTGAAATAAGATTATTTTTAAATTTTGTTTGTGCTTCATTATATTCTATTTGAGAAACTTTAATAGAATCTTCTTTAAGAGATATTTCTCTTTCCATATTTATTATATCCATAAACAATTTTTTCATTTCATGAGCAATTTTTTGTCTGCTAACTTCCAAATCCATTTCTGAATTTTTATAATTGTTTTGCTGACTCAAAAAACTGAGTAATGTTGCAATACTATCTTGTGTACGATTATAAGTTATATCTGTTGCAGTTTCTTCAATATTTTCTTCCATTGTTTCTAAATTAAGTTTAGAAGTTTTAATTGAAGTTGAATTTGATATAGCATCTTCCACAGCTTCATCTAAAGTTAAATCTATTAAAGTATCATCATATGATATATCAAACAAAAATTGATATTCGCTATCATCTTCTATTGTCTCGCTGTCTTCTGCATCTATACTGTTTTCAACATTTTCATTTTGAACATTTGCGTATACAGGCGAGGCCGTAAAAAGAAGGGCTGTTGCTGCAATAAAAGCTAATTCTTTTGTCATAATCTCCTCCTGATTTAATTTTTACTAAATTTTACTATAAACTCTGTTTCTTTTCCTGGTTCACTCAAAACATCTATTTCTGCCTCATGTACAGAAACTATCCACTTTGCTATTGATAAACCAAGTCCCGTTCCTCCAAGCGATTTATTTCTTGATTCATCAACTCTGTAAAATCTATCAAATATATATTTAATATTCTCTTCTGAAATACCAATACCGTTATCTTTTACTGATAAATATATATTTTTATCATCTTCATAAGCTTTATATAATATTTTACCTTTTTCCTCAGATGTATATTTAATGGCATTTTCTGTAAATATCCATAAAAGTTGTTTTATAAGACTTTCGTCTCCATAAAGGGTTATTTCTTTTTCAGTATCCATTAAAAATTTTCTTTTTCCATCAATAAGCTCTGCTTCTCGCATTGTTTCTTCTATAAGTTTATTCAAACAAAAATTTTCTTTATGGACTTCAATTAAGCTTTGATCACTTTTTGCAAGAAATAAAAGTTTCTTTGTAAGACTTGACATATGTTCTGTTTCAAAAATTATTGAATCTATAGATTCTTTTAAAACTTTAGGATCATCTTTCCCCCATCTGTCTATAAGTTTTGCGTACCCTTGAATAACACTTATAGGGGTTCTAAGTTCATGGGAAGCATCTGAAACAAAACGATTTTGCTTTTCAAAAGATTCTTCCAAGCGTTCTATCATTTTATTAAAAGTAACAGATAGTTCTTTCATTTCATCATCCGGACCAGATATATCTATTCTTTTGCTTAAATCATTCCCTGAAATAACTTCTGCTGTAGCCATAATTTTTCTTACAGGTTTTAGCATTAGTCCACTTATATATTTACCTATTAAAAACGAAAGCAAAATACCTACAAAATCAATAATTAAAAGTGTTATCATAAACCTGTTCATGTAAATTCGACTGTCTATCATTTTCTTGCTTATTAATACTATATAGTCATCATCTCCTATATTCATATCAGTTTTTGAAAATATATATTTATCGCCATCTATTTCATGAACCATAAAATTTGGTTTATCAAACATACGAATTGAAATACTGTTATCCTGAGTTGGCTCTTTTTCAACAATTATACTTTGAGGCATAATAATTAAATTTTCATCTAAATTATTTAATTCCGGATTTTCATTCATGGGATAAGCTTTTTCAAATACATTTATACCATCTTCGCTTTCAAACTTAATAGTTTTTTCCGTATCTTTATTTGTAATTATTGCAGATATATTATCATTTTTTATTTTTGAAAAATCATCTGATGATAAATTTTCAAAATCTTCTTCCAAAATAACTTTTCTGATATTTTTTTCTGCATAAAATATCTCTTCTTCCGCAATATTTCTTGAAATTGCAGCTGCATTTTTAAAAACAAACGCACTTAAAATAATTACAGCAATCGAAAATACGCTCCCATAAAATAAAGTTATCTTTGTAGATAATTTAAAATTTGAAAAAAAACCTTTAATCTTCATCTTTGACATAGTATCCTACACCTCGAATAGTATGAATAACTTTTTCACCAAGAGTTTCGTCTATTTTGGATCTTAAATATCTTATATAAACATCTACAATATTCGTTTCTCCCAAAAAGTCATATCCCCATACACTGTTTAAAATTTGTTCTCTTGTAAGAACAATATTTTTATTTTTTATAAGGTAAACCAAAAGTTCATACTCTTTTTTTGTAAGCTCTACAGACTCATCATTTACCTTTACTGTATGAGCATTATTATCAATTTTTATTTTATCACCTAATGTTAATAATGCATTCTGAGATGTTTTAGAGCTTATTCTTTTAAGCGCAACTCTCATTCGTGCAAGAAGCTCTTCTATTGCAAAAGGTTTTGTAAGATAATCATCAGCACCACTGTTAAGCCCGGCAACCTTATCCATTATTTGGTCTTTTGCCGTAAGCATAATTATAGGTGTTGTGGTATCTTTTTTTCTTATTCTTCTACAAATTTCAATACCATTTATTCCAGGGAGCATAAGATCAAGAAGCAGAATGGAAAAATCTTCTTCCATAAATTTTACAAGACCTTCTCTACCATTATGGCCGACCTCAACTTCATAGCCTTCATATTTAAGTTCAAGTTCCAAAAATCTTGCAAGTTTTACTTCATCTTCTATTATAAGAACTTTGTATTTTTCCATAATTCCACCCCATTTACTTCTTAAATTAAATTATTCGTATCTTAAAGCTTCTATTGGATTTAATTTAGCAGCTTTATTAGCCGGTGTTACACCGAAAATGATACCTATTCCTACAGATATAGATACTGCAATTAATACAACATTCCATTTCATCAAAGGAGGAATTCCTATTATACCTCCAACTATTAAAGCTCCAAAATATCCTAAAATTAGTCCGGCAACTCCTCCTATACCTGTAAGTATAACAGCTTCTGTCAAAAACTGTGTACGGATATCTTTATTTTTTGCTCCTATAGATTTTCTGATACCAATTTCTCTTGTTCTTTCTGTTACAGTAACCATCATAATATTCATAACTCCAATACCACCTACAAAAAGGGATATACCGGCAACAAAACTTATAAATAAAGTTACGTAAGACAATATTTCATTTATAGAATCAACTACTGCTGATGTATCTGAAATTACATATTTATCTTTATTTCCATGTGCATTTTCAAGTGTATTTGTAATTACATATTTCATTTGTTCTGTATTGCCCAAATCATCTAATAACACTTTAAATGATAAAATAAAATCTGTATTGTAAAGATTAATTGCAGTTGAAATAGGTATTTCTATTTCTTCAGGATACTCACTGCTATATTGCATTTGTGACTCTGCATTTTTATTTTCAGTTATACCTATTACAGTAAATTTAGTTGTACCCTTCCACGTTTTTAAAGATATTTTTTCACCTATTACACTTTCATCACATCTACCAAAAACATTTAATGCTGTAGTATCCTGAATAACAGCAACTTTTGTTTCCATATCTACATCTCTTTCAGAAATATATTTGCCATAAAGTAGATTAGGTTTATTTATGTAATATGCATCTGATGTAACACCAGAAACATTTGCGCTTTTTGTTTCTTTAGGGTCTAAAAGTTTTATGTCTGTACTTTTTCCATTATATTCAGGAAGAACATACGAAACTCCTTCTATACTCTTTAATAAATCATAATCTTCCATATACAAAATATCTCTTGACTCTATATCATCAGATGTAGATAAACTTATTGTAAGAGCCCCTGTACTTATTGATTCAAATTCTTCTTCTATTTGGGATTGTGACCCATTTCCGATAGAAACAATAAGTATAACTGAACTTATACCTATTATTATACCAAGCATTGTTAAAAAAGTCCTCATTTTATTTGAAAACGTATTTTTTAATGCTGATTTAAAACATTCTTTTATATTCAACGAGGCTCACCTCCAAAAATAATCCTGTCTTTTACAGGCGAGTCATCTATTATTTCTCCGTCTTTAAAAAGAACAATTCTTTTTGTATACTGTGCAACATCAGGCTCATGTGTAACCATAATTATAGTTGTTCCTTCATCATTTAACTTTTGAAATATTTCCATTATCTCAAATGTTGACTTACTGTCAAGATTTCCTGTAGGTTCATCTGCAAATATTATAGACGGGTTATTTACAAGCGCTCTTGCAATAGCAACTCTTTGTCTTTGTCCACCGGAAAGCTCATTTGGTTTATGTTTTACTCTTTCTTTAAGTGAAACTTTAGAAAGTGCTGCCATAGCTTTTTTATGTCTTTCCGAAAGTGATGCTCCAGCATAAGCCATAGGAAGTTCTACGTTTTCAAGTGCTGTAAGCTTTGGAAGAAGATTAAAAGATTGAAATACAAACCCTATTTTTTTATTTCTAATTTCTGCAAGCATGTCATCACTGTATGATGAGACATTGTCTCCATCCAGAAAATAGTTTCCACTTGTAGGGAGGTCAAGACAACCTAAAATATTCATCATTGTAGATTTTCCTGACCCGCTTGTTCCCATTATTGAAACAAACTCTCCCTTATTTACAGTTAAATTAATATTTTTTAATGCAGAAACAGATATTTCTCCCTGAGAATAATTTTTACATATATTTTCTAAACGAAGAAGTTCTTCCATCATTTATCACTCCTTTCAAAGCTTACATTCCTGGCATCATTCTCATAGTTGGCTGACCGCCACCCATATTTCCCATATTTCCGGATGACATACCCGGCATTGCGCCTTGCATAAGGGAGCTTTCTTCTTCAGAAGTGTTAATTGTTATTTCTTCTTTATATTCAGAAATACTCTTTCCTTCTTCCATTTCATCAGTTGGAGCTTCAACTATTCTTTGTTCTGCTGTAAGTCCTGATATAACCTCTGCATTTATATCACTGTAACCACCAATTTCAACAGGTGTTTTTACAAGTTTATCATCTTCATCAAGAGTAAACACATAGAAAGATCCATCATCATTTTTCTTCAAAGAAGAAATTGGTATGTAATCAACATCACTCATATCTTTAACTACTATTTCCAAATCAAATGAAAAACCAGGTTTTACATTTTCATCAGGATTATCCATACTTATTACAACAGGTACAACTGTTTCTGAACCACTTATTGTTTGTTGAACAGATGCTTGAGGCTCAATTTTTATAACTGTTCCTGTATAAACTTTATTTTCTATACCATCAGATGTAATTTCTACCTTTTGTCCAACTTGTACTGAAGAAATATCATATTCTGAAACATATGCATCTATTTCTATTTTTGATAAA
>CALWSX010000003.1 GCA_944384285.1 uncultured Lachnospiraceae bacterium | reverse complement strand
TCTTTCGCCGGATAATCGAGTGCAACATACACATCTGTATATTTTGCCCATCCATTTTTTTTCAAGCTTTCAATGCAGCGAATAAAATGTTTACTTCTGCATAACGTTGGTATTAATATTGGTGCATATTTCATTTTTGCTTTTCACCTCTTATCTGATGTGCTTTTAACATTTTATCTGCTTTAATGCTAAACCTGTAAGGAATACTTATAATGTCTGCAATAGTATGCCCTAAACTGTTTCCAAAATGAACAATGCAGTACCTTGTGATTTGTTCTTTTCTCATTTCCGCTTTGCTATGCCACGAAGCTGTATAATGATGTATGGATACAGTGTTTTCTGTAATAGTCAATTGTCCTGTTACATAATCCAATGGGCAAAACCATTCCGGAGGAAAGATAGTTGTCCCATTACTTTTATATATTTGTTTTTTATTAAACTGATACCCCGCCTTTAATAATGCTTGTGTATTCTTTTCTGGGCAAGGCACAACATCATATTCTCCATTTTTTAGTATAAAATGTTTATTTTCATACTCATTCATAAGTAGTTTTACTATTTTACTTCCTTTTTCTGCGCCAAAACCGATTCCGGTATTTACCATGCCCGTTGTTTCCAATCCTAAAAAGCACGAATCACTTAGAAGAGAATCCAAGCTTTTCAAAATTTCAACATCTAAATCAAGATATATTCCGCCCTCATTATAAATAATATCCAATCTAGCATAGTCACTAACAAAGGCCCACTTTTTGGCTTCATAGGCTTCTTTAACAAACAAACAACTATTTATATTATAATTTGTTTCATTCCACTCTTTGATTTCAAAATCTGGGCAAAACTTTCTCCAGCTATTTATACATTTTTTTGCAATATCTGAAAGCTCATTTTTCCCAAACCAACAGTAATGTATAGTTTTAGGTATCATTAATTTTTTCTCCTATATAATTTAAACACATATTACTAGTATTACAGTTTGGATACAAATAAACAAAATTGAAGAAAATGCTACACATCTTAACCTCTGACCATCCATATAACGCTATAATTACAGCAATAACTACAACTTTAATATTTTTTTCTTTCCAAGCCTTTTCAATAACTTTCCAATATCCAATAACATACATAATTGTGGGAACTATGCCTATTACTAATAATATCAAAATATATGTATTATCAACTGTCGTCGTAATATTCCACGTATCTCTTACCGGATTATGTACTCCTGAATAATTCAGTTGTATGTTCTGTCCCCATAATGTCAATTTATTTTTTGTTAAAATAAACCAATTTAAGAAAACCCTATTTGTCATAATTTGATCAACAAACTGTGCGATTCTACTTGTTAAAAAAAGCTTTGCAAAAACCAAATTCAATATGAAAAAAATCGGTATTATTAACTTGGTAATATTCTTTACTATTCCATTATTCTTTGATATAAAATACTCATAACTCACATTTAATATTGGATACAATAAAATAACCACTACAGCAGTTTTAGATTTTGTAACCATAAATACTACTATTGAATATAGTATGTCATACCCCGTACTTTTTTTTGTGTTTTTATAACTTTTTTTCAAGAAAAATAAAAAAGAGAAATATAAACCAGCCTGGTTTTTTTGTCCAAATCCTAATTTAAATCCGTCTATAAGTTGATATTGAAATTCTCGATAGTTTATAGTAAAAACAGAACATACAAATGCAATAACAAATGTTAGTAACATACTCTTGTATATTATTTTTGTTAATCTACTATAATTCTCCTCTTTTCCAGCGACTATGAGTAGCCATGCAAATAAAAATGCTGACATTCTACTCTTGTACATTCCATATGTCAAAAAAAGAGTTACAATTATAATTATATAGAAAAACTTTTTAGTATATTTTTTCTGTAAAATAACATATAAAAGCAATACATAACTTAAAATTTCGACAATAATTTTCATAATTTCGAATACTTCATTTTGCGAAATTATAACAATATCAGATAAGAATTGAAAAAAAGACAACAATGCTAAACAAAAGCCAAATATATTTATGTGTTTAACGTTAAAATCTCTTAATAGTCGGTTATTCATAATATTTTCACTCAATTCATTTTATTTTAATATAAACTGTTGGTGCAATTCCAAAAAAAATTATCTTTAATATACTTTTTAAGCCTAATGCATACTTCAAGGCGAATCGAAAACCAACACCTTCAAGTTCCCAAGTTGTAATATCATACAATCTACACTCATGTAAGTAACATTTTAGCAACATACCATACAGACATTTTTGTAACTCTTCATCTTGTATCTGATCAAATTGACTTTTCCATTCCTTCAAATTCTGTATTGAATCTTTCTTTTTTTTCTCGTCTTTTTCTGAAGTCATAATTGAATTTTCACGGACAATATAATGATAGAAAACCCCATCTATGCAAGCCACTTTTTTTGCTCTAAGAAAAACACGAGGTAACATTTGCATATCCTCAAAATAAATCCCCACTTTAAAAAACAACTTATTTTGTAGTAAAAAATCGCGTCGATACATATTTAACCATGACGGTGCATACCACTGAGATGCACGAACCGCTTTTTCAATAAAATCTTTAGCACTATATATCTCCCCCGCTGGTGTTGCAGAATGAATCATTTTTTCATAGCTGTTAGATTTCTCCATAATTGCATTTCCAACAACAATATCTACTTGTTCTTCACTGGTAGCATTTATTAATCTTTCACATGAATCTACTTCAATATAGTCATCAGAATCCACATACAAGACATATTCTCCTCTTGCTAGATTCAAACCTGCATTGCGAGCATCTGAAAGTCCACCATTTTTTTTGTGAATTACACGTATTCGTTCATCTTCTTTTGCATACTGCTCACAAAGTTTCGGGCACTGATCCGGACTTCCATCATCAACTAAAATAATTTCTATGTTTTTATATGTCTGCTTCATCAAGCTTTGTACACAACGATCCAGTTCATTTTCAACTTTGTAAACTGGGACGATAATACTAATTTTTCCTTGCATCATCTGTTTCTCCTTCATCCCAAATGACTATATCATTACTTACTTTTGGTATAATAACTCTATTTCATGCGCATGCTCTGACATCATTTTGACCTCAAATTTTTCTACTGTATAAGAATTCATCTGTTGTATAATAGATTGATTATCAATAATGTTTTTAAAGCAGCTTTGTAATTCTCGAACCGTACCATCAACCACAAAGCCGTTTTTCCCCTCAAGAATCAAATCTTTTGCCCCAACCTTTTCACTCACAATCACTGGAATTCCATAGCTCAATGCCTCTAGTACAGTGAATCCAAATGTTTCTTCCCATTCACTAGGAGCGATCAAAACATCAAATTGATCCATAACATTAGGAAGTTCTTGGTATGAATATGGCTTGTGACATATCATATATGGCGGTGGATTATTAATTTCAACAAAAATGTGAGCTTCAAAATTATGTTCTCCACTTTGCCACAATGCATCGCATGCATTCTTAAATAAGTTATATCCCTTGTGGGTAGTAAGCGGTCCTAAATAGCCAAATCTTACCGGTGAACCTACTTTTCGTATTCTTTTATGATCTGCAATTGCTCCATTGGATATTGATATTACTTTCGCATTATCTCCGGCGTATCCTCGCTTCTTATAAATACAAAGCGTATTTGTGCTATTGAAATGAACAACGTCCATTTTTTTAAGCAAAACTATATTACGGTCGCGTAAATTCTGATATTCTTTTTTCTTCTTCGCATCAATAATTTCTGATTCAATAACCTGCTCTGTTGCATCGT
>CALWSX010000002.1 GCA_944384285.1 uncultured Lachnospiraceae bacterium | reverse complement strand
TTTCCAGATTCAGAGTCTTCTCGTTGCCTATAAAGAAAGATATGACAAAGATAATTTTGTTAAAAACCTTCTTTTAGACAATCTTCTCCTTGTTGACATTTATAGCAGAGCAAAAAAACTTCATATCGATAACAATGTTAGAAGAATTGTATATCTTATCGAAACTAGTATTGACAAAGACCTTAATGTTGTAGAATTGGTAAGAGGTATTTTCCCTGCAAAAACTAAGGATTTTGTAACAGCTGTAGATGAAAAGAGTATTATACTTGTTAAAGAAATAAAAGAAAAAGAATCAACTGAAGATATCGAAAAAACAGCTAAACTTATAGAGGAAACTCTTACACTTGAAAATGATGCAAAAACATATATTTCAATTGGTACAGCTGTATCTGATCTTAAAGATGTTTCTCGTTCTTACAAAGAAGCTAAAATGGCTCTTGAAATCGGAAAGATATTTGAAGTTGACAGAAGAATTATAAACTACGAAAAATTAGGAATTGGACGTCTTATTTATCAGCTTCCTCTTCCTCTTTGCAGAATGTTCATTAAAGAAGTTCTTCACGGTCTCGGAATGGACGATTTTGATGATGAAACACTTGCAACAGTTAATAAATTCTTTGAAAACAACCTTAATGTTTCAGAAACATCAAGACAGCTTTATATTCACAGAAATACATTAGTGTACAGACTTGACAAACTCCAGAAAATGACAGGGCTTGATTTACGTAATTTTGATGATGCAATCATATTTAAAATTACACTTATGGTAAGCAAATATATGCTTCATATGGAAAAAATGCCATATTAAGAGTTAATTATTAACTCAAATCATTAAATGGAAGGACGAAACAAATTGATTAATCTAAGTCATGTAACAAAAATATACAAAAACGGTACAGAAGGTGTTAGAGATATTACCCTTAATATAGACCGTGGAGAATTTGTGTTCCTTGTTGGAAGTAGTGGTTCGGGAAAATCAACCTTAATAAAACTTTTATTAAGAGAAATTGAGCCAACAGAAGGAATGATAAATATTAATAAAATAGATACGGTTAATCTTGTACAAAAACAGATTCCTTATCTTAGACGAAATTTAGGTGTTGTTTTTCAGGATTTCCGTCTTCTTCCTAATAAAACGGTTTATGAAAATGTTGCTTTTGCGATGCAGGTTATAGAAGCACCTTCAAAACTTATAAGAAGAAACGTTCCTGCCGTACTTTCACTTGTAGGATTACAGAATAAATTACGTGCTTATCCAAGAGAACTTTCAGGTGGAGAACAGCAAAGAACAGCTCTTGCTCGTGCAATAGTAAATAATCCACCTATTCTTATTGCGGACGAGCCAACAGGTAACCTTGACCCGGAAACAGCTTGGGATATCATGTGTCTTCTTGAAGAAATAAATTTAAGAGGTACTACAGTTGTAGTTGCAACACATGCAAGGGATATTGTTGATGCTATGCAAAAAAGAGTTGTAATGCTTGAGCATGGCAGAATCATAAGAGACGTGGACAAAGGAAGGTATAGCGATGAAATTTAATTCTATTAAGTATTTTGTTAAAGAAGGTTTTACAAATCTTTTTAGAAACCGTCTTATGACAGTTGCATCTATAGCTATAGTAAGTGCTTGTATATTGATTATGTCTTTTTCTTACTGTCTTGTAAGCAACTTAAGTTATATACTTAAACAAATTGAAGATAATGTTGGGATTGCAGTATTTTTGGAAGATGATCTTGACGCTGATGCAGTAAACGAAATTAATGAAAAAATAAATAAAATCGACCATATAGAAAGCGTTTTTTACATATCACCTGATGAAGCACTTGAAGAGTTTAAAGAAGAATGGGATACAGATGGTATATTGGACGGATTCGATTCAGAAAATAACCCTCTTTCAAAGTCTTTTGAAATAAACCTTGAAGATATTAAGTATCAGGACGAAGTTTTATCTCAACTTGAAAGTATAGACGGAATCAGAAATATAAGACATGCTCAAATGGGTACAGAGCTTCTTTTAAAGGCTAATAAATTTATAAGTATATTTGGTGGATTTGTAATAATTGTACTTGGACTTTTATCAGTACTTATTATTATGAATACCATTAAAATTTCAGTATTTACAAGAAAAGTTGAAATTAATATTATGAAATTTGTAGGTGCAACAGACTGGTTTATACGATGGCCGTTTGTTATTGAAGGTATAATTATAGGGGCTGTGGGGGCTTTAATACCTCTAATTATTTCGTGGCCTACATATTCTCAGATAGTAGCTGTTATATATGACAAATTCCCAGTTATTAAAGATTTGGTAGTTTTCCATTATACATCAGATATATTCTCATTCCTTATACCTTTCAGCCTTATTTTTGGTATTGCTTTAGGTGTTGGAGGAAGTATATTCTCTATAAGAAAACATTTAAGAGTATAATATCAGATGGTTTTTGTATAGCTTAAAGTTTTACAAAATAAAAAACAAATGAGTGGGAGATAATTTAATGAAAAACAGATTATTGAGTATATTTATTTCATTTGTTCTTGTAATTAGCGTTGTTCCATCAACAACAGTTTCTGCGAAAACTGTATCACAGCTTCAAAATGAACTTAATCAGCTTTCAAAGAAAACTCAGCAAGCGAAAACAAATTTAGAAAATGCAA
>CALWSX010000001.1 GCA_944384285.1 uncultured Lachnospiraceae bacterium | reverse complement strand
AACAAAAGTTAAAATATTTTTACACACAAAAAAATCAAACCTTGTACAAGGAAAAGCAATTTTGTCAAAAAGATATTTTTTTGATGATTTTCCATTATTAAAAGCGTAAAGGAAATAATTGTTTTCTTTTATATAGATTACAAAAATGTTGTTTTCATAAAAATCAACACAAAAATGTGGTACAACATTTTCATCTATTATTTCATCTGTATTTTTAATGCTGTCATGAATAAAAAGCATATAGTTTTTTGTGTATAAGGTTATAATTCTGTCTGATAATTTAATTATTGCTGATGTTGTCATATCTCTCACCTTTATATTATTGTATTAAATTTTATTATATTAAAATTTGAAATATTCTTGCAAAGCATGTATAAGTGTAAATTTTCTTAATTAAGTTAAGTTATGAAATTTATACTTTAATATGTTAATTTTTATAAAATTTAGTTTTAAATCATTGTAATTTTTATGCGGTTTTTTGGGATATAATGTATTTTTTGTCATAATATTTTAGTACGTCAAAGTATAAGAGTAAAAGTAAATAATTATATTTTAAAAAGGTGCTTATAAAATTGTTAAATTGTCTAACAGTTTTTGTGTTGTATGCTGTTAGATGACAGACTACTCTCAAGACATAAACTTTTTTGTTGATATTAAGGAACACTTTTGTTATAATCAGTCTATGGTAAAAAGTAAGACAATTAACTCGTAGTATTATGGGTTAGTACTTAAGGAGGCATTTTATAATGAAAAAATTTTTAAGTTTACTTATGGCAGCTACAATGTGCTTCTCACTTGCAGCTTGCGGTGGTTCATCTGATGGTGAACAAACTCAGGAACAGACAACAGAAACAACAGAAACAGCAGAAGGTAATGTATTCAAAATTGGTGGTTTAGGACCTTTAACAGGTGGTTCTGCATCATACGGAACATCAGTTAAAAATGGGGCTGAACTTGCTGTTAACGAAATTAATGCTGCAGGCGGAGTTAAAGTAGGAGATACAACATATACTCTTGAACTTAACTTCCTTGATGATGAAGCAAAAGAAGCTACAGCTGTTACAGCATATAACTCTCTTATGGATGATGGTATAAATGCTTTACTTGGTAACGTTACAAGTGGTGCTTGTATAGCAGTTAAAGACCTTGCAGCACAGGACGGTATCTTACAGATTACACCATCTGGTTCTGCAATCGCTTGTATTACAGATGCTCCTAATGCTTTCAGACTTTGCTTCACAGACCCACTTCAGGGTAAAACAATGGCAGATTTTGCGGTAAACAAATTAGGAAAAACTAATATTGCAGTTATCTTCAACAATTCAGATGACTACAGCACAGGTGTTAAAACAGCTTTCGTAGAAGAAGTTACAGCTTTAGGCGGAAATATTGTTGCTGAAGAAGCTTTCAACGAAGGTGATGTTGACTTCTCAACACAGCTTACATCAATCAAAAATTCAAGTGCAGAAATCATTTTTGCACCTGTATATTATGAAGCAGCAGCTTATATTGCAAAACAGGCTAACGATTTAGGAATGACTCTTCCATTCATCGGTAGTGACGGATGGGACGGCGTTTTAGCTCAGGTTACAGATCCTGCAGTTGTTGAAGGTGCTATCTTCTTAAGCCCATTCCTTGCAACAGACCCAGAAGTAAAAGAATTTACAGATGCTTATCAGGCAGCTTACAATGCAGTACCAGACCAGTTCGCAGCTGATGGATATGACACAGTATACGTTATGAAAGCAGCTATGGAACAGGCAGGTTCTATTGAAAGCGAAGCTTTAATTGCAGCTATGACAGAAATCGAAGTTGCTGGAACAACAGGTACAGTTAAATTTACAGCTGATGGTGAACCTAATAAAGCAGCTAAATTTGTTCAGATCAAAAACGGTGAATATGTTGCATATCATGTAGATGAACAATAATAATAAATATTAAATTAACTTTACAGATTGAAGCAAACAAAGTTTGCTTCAATCTGATTTATTGAAAACATATTTTTAGTTGGAATAGTCCGAAATGTACCGTTTTTGACAGATAAACGATTCATTTCAGACTATTCTAATATATAAAAAAGTATTAAAAATGAGGTGTTTGAATGTTTGCTAGTATAATGGAGCAGTTAATAAACGGGCTTAGGACAGGCAGTATATATGCTCTTATAGCTATAGGCTATACAATGGTTTATGGTATTGCTAAAATGATTAACTTTGCACATGGTGATGTTATCATGGTTGGAGCTTATGCTCTTTATGTATGTATTGGTGTGTACAAGCTTCCTGTACTTCCTTCTGTAATAATAACATGTATTTTTTGTTCTGTGCTTGGAGTTGTTTTGGAAAAGGTTGCATATAAACCTTTAAGAAATGCTCCTCCTCTTGCTGTATTAATTACTGCTATAGGTATGAGTTATTTACTTCAAAGTGCTTCACTTTTAATATTTGGTGCAACACCTATTCCTTTTTCTTCAATTATTAATGTTAAATCTATTGTTGTTGGCGGTATCACAATTTCAGGTATCACTATTGTTACACTTATAGTTACAATTATCGCTATGATTATACTTACACTTTTCATAAATAAAACAAAAGCAGGTGCTTCTATGAGAGCTGTTTCTGAGGATAGAGGCGCAGCTGAACTTGTAGGTATAAATGTAAACAAAACTATTTCAATGACATTTGCAATAGGATCTTTCTTAGCAGCTATTGCAGGTATACTTTTTATTTGTCAGTATGAGTCACTTAAACCTACACTTGGTGCTTTACCGGGTATTAAAGCTTTCGTTGCAGCTGTATTAGGTGGTATCGGAAGTATTCCTGGAGCTATGGTTGGTGGTGTAATACTTGGTATTATTGAAAGTTTATCAAAAGCTTATATTTCAACACAGCTTTCAGATGCTATAGTATTTGGTGTTTTGGTAGTTGTATTGCTCGTAAAGCCTACAGGCTTACTTGGCAAAATCAAAAAAGAGAAAGTGTAAGAAGGTGGCTTGAAAATGGGAAAACAACTGAAAAACAAAAGTACAATTATAAAAATTTTAATTATTATTATAAGTTATGTAATAGTAACAGTTCTTCTTAAAAGTGGTTTATTGAACAGACAGTATACATCTTTGCTTGTACCTATGGCTATAAATATTATGCTTGCTGTGTCTTTAAATCTTGTCACAGGATTTTTGGGTGAGCTTTCACTTGGTCATGCGGGATTTATGTCTATAGGAGCATACGCCGGAGCTCTTATAACTTTAAATTTGGATCTTCCTATGCCTGTAGAATTTACAATGGCAATTATTATAGGAGGACTTATTGCAGCATTGTTTGGATTTATAATCGGTATGCCAGTTTTAAGACTTAATGGTGACTATCTTGCTATTACAACGCTTGCTTTTGGTGAGATTATAAAATCTGTTCTTATTTCTCTTAAAATTACAAATGGTGCAAGAGGATTATCACAGATTCCTATATATTCAAATTATAAAAACTATACTTTAGTTTTTATCCTTATGGTTATAACAGTAGTTACATTAACAAACTTTGTTAAATCAAGACACGGCCGTATGATTACATCTATTAGAGATAATGCTATAGCAGCTGAGTCTATCGGTATAAATGTTGGAAGATATAAAGTTCTTGCATTTACAGTTGCAGCGTTTTTTGCTGGAGTTGCCGGAGTTTTATATGCTCATAACGTAAGTATATTAAAACCTACAACATTTGATTATAATAAATCAATCGAAATTCTTGTTATAGTTGTTCTTGGCGGTATGGGTTCTATTAGAGGATCTATTATTGCAGCGATTATTATGACAATTCTTCCGGAATTCTTAAGAGGCGCAGATGAATATAGAATGCTTCTTTATGCTATCGCACTCATTGTTATTATGATTTTTAACCATTCAAAAATTAAAGAAGGATTAATGACAAACAGAACATTTGCAAAACTTTTTGCAAAGAAGAAAGGAGAGTGCTGATTTATGTCCATGCTTGAAATTAAAAATTTGGGAATATCTTTCGGCGGTCTTCGTGCAGTTGATAATTTTGAAATAACAATAGAGAAAAAACAGCTCTACGGACTTATTGGTCCTAACGGAGCCGGAAAAACTACAATATTCAATCTTCTTACAGGTGTATATACACCTACAGACGGAAAAATTATTCTTGACGGAAAAGATATTACAGGAAAGACTCCTGAAGAAATAAATGAAGAAGGTATTGCAAGAACATTCCAGAATATTCGTTTGTTTGATAAAATGACTGTGCTTGATAATGTAAAAAACGCACTTCATAGCAGAGTAAAATATTCTATGTTAGACGGAATGCTTAGAACACCTAAATATTTTAAAGCCGAAAAACAAATGGACGAGATGGCTATGGAGATTTTGGCTGTTTTTGGACTTGAAAAGCTTTGTAATTATAAAGCAGCAAGCCTTCCTTACGGTATGCAGAGAAAACTTGAAATAGCAAGAGCTTTGGCTACAGATCCAAAACTTCTTCTTCTTGACGAGCCTGCAGCCGGAATGAACCCTACCGAAACTCAAGAACTTATGGATATGATTAGATTCATAAGAGATAAATTTGAAATTTCTATACTTCTTATAGAACATGATATGAATCTTGTACTTGGTATTTGTGAAGAACTTGTAGTTCTTGATTACGGTAAAATAATTGCTAAAGGCGAACCTTTGGAAGTTGTTAATAACAAAAAAGTTATTGCAGCTTACATTGGTGAATAGTTGCCTTGAAAGGAGTTCATATATGAGCAGTAATAAACTTTTGGAAGTTGATAATCTTAATGTGTATTATGGTAATATACATGCAATAAAAGGTGTATCTCTTAACGTATGTGAAGGAGAAATAGTTTCATTAATCGGTGCAAACGGAGCCGGAAAAACTACAACTCTTCAGACAATTTCAGGTCTTTTAAAAGCAAAAACAGGTTCTGTAAAATTTAACGGAAAAGAATTAACAAAAATGGAAGCTCATAATATCTTAAAATGTGGCATTGCTCAGGTTCCAGAAGGCAGACGTGTATTTGCAAACCTTACAGTAAAAGAAAATCTTGAAATGGGCGGTATTACAGTTAAAGATACATCAGAAAATAAAAAAGCTGAAATTGAAGAAATTTATAAAAGATTTCCTCGTCTTGAAGAGAGAAAAAAACAAACTGCCGGAACATTATCAGGCGGCGAGCAGCAGATGCTTGCTATAGGAAGGGCTTTAATGTCCCGTCCAAAAATTCTTCTTCTTGATGAACCTTCTATGGGGCTTTCACCTATGCTTGTTAAAGAGATTTTTAAAATTATAAAAGATGTTAATGAGTCAGGGGTTACAGTTCTTTTGGTTGAACAAAATGCTAAAATGGCACTTTCTATATCTGATAGAGCTTATATACTTGAAACGGGAAAGGTTTCAAGAAGTGGCGATGCGCATAGTTTGATGGAAGATGATGCTATAAAGAAAGCATATTTAGGAGCTTAATAATATTTAAAATTTACGGCATTAGAGATAGCTCTCTAATGCCATATTATTGTTTTCGCAATTTAACTTTTTAATATTTTAATGTACAAAAGTAACAAATGAGGGGGTTTTTGTTTTGGGTGAAACTAGAGAAAAGTTTTCAACAAGACTTGGTTTTTTGCTGATTTCTGCAGGCTGTGCTATAGGTATTGGTAATGTTTGGAGATTTCCGTATATAGCAGGAAAATATGGTGGAGCTTTTTTTGTTCTTATATATTTATTCTTCCTTTTAATTCTTGGTATTCCAGTTATGACAATGGAGTTTGCTGTTGGACGTGCATCACAAAAAAGTGTTGCAAAATCTTTTGATGCTCTTGAACCAAAGGGAACAAAATGGCATGTTTGGAAATATTTTGCTATTATTGGTAATTATCTTTTAATGATGTTTTATACAACTGTTTGTGGTTGGATGATGAACTATTTTGTTAAAACAGCATCAGGTACTTTTGTTGGATTAGATTCAACAGGGGTTGGACAGGTATTTACTGATATGCTTGCAAGTCCATCACAGCTTGTTTTTTGGATGATTATATCCGTAATAATAGGTATGTTTGTTGTAGGTAGAGGCCTTCAAAATGGTGTTGAAAAAATAACAAAAGTTATGATGGCTTCTCTTATACTTATTATGGCTGTTCTTGCTGTAAGGTCAATAACTTTGAGTGGCGCATCTGAAGGGCTTTTATTTTATCTCAAACCAAATCTTCAGAGTCTTAAAGACAATGGAATTCTTAACGTTGTTTCTGCTGCAATGGATCAGGCTTTCTTTACTTTAAGTATTGGTATGGGTAATATGGCTATTTTCGGTAGTTATATTGATAAAGACAGAAGTCTTTTAAGTGAATCTATAAGTGTAACTGCACTTGATACATTTGTAGCTTTTACTTCAGGACTTATAATTTTCCCTGCATGTTTTGCATTCGGAGTAAACCCTGGCGAAGGCGCTGGGCTTGTATTGGTTACTCTTCCTAATGTATTTAACTCAATGGCAGGGGGAAGACTTTGGGGAAGTCTTTTCTTTGTATTTATGACATTTGCGGCTATGTCAACAGTTATTGCTGTATTTGAAAATATTATATCTTATATGATGGACCTTTTAGGTTGGTCAAGAAAAAAAGCAGTTTTAGTAA